>CAYZEC010000001.1:0-5951 GCA_964477715.1 uncultured Candidatus Saccharibacteria bacterium
ATTTCTGATCAAGATTAGCAAGGCTTTAGACGCCAATCTTGAGATTTCTATCCGTTGATAACTGTTTTTCGAAATCTAATTTCTCTTTACCAATTTCCCTAACAGTTCTAATCCTGTCGCATAGTCCACCCAGTGCTAATTTAACTTTCTATAATTCTTATTCTGATTCCAAAGAAATCCCAGCGAGGGGGCCGGGGTGGTCGGTTTCAAAATTTAAAATGGATCTGAAAATTCTAATTCTTTTTGCTCTCGATATTGTCATGGTGGTGCGACAAATTCCTTTGACATATTGACAAAATTTATATCAACGATAAAATGAAAACACTATGCTCACTGCCCCTGCCTCTGGCAAGGGCAGTTTTTTATTTAAGACATTTTTTGTGATATATTGGATTAATGAGTAAAGAAAAGGATAAAAGAGAAAGGGTGGCCGTTTATGTTGATGGCAACAATTTTTATGGATATTTAAAAGACGAAGAAATTAATTTTCCTAAAGGAACGAAGTTTGACTTCACTAATTTTATTGATTTTCTGGCGAGAAAGAGGAAAGTTCTATCAAAAAGATATTATGTCGGTATTGCGAGGAATATTGATGGCTCAGAGAAAAGCCAAAGCATCGTTAGGGGGCAACAAAAGTTTCTTGCTCGTCTTGAGAATGAAGGGTTTGTAATAAAGAGAGGAAAAGTGATGTATGGCAGCGGCAGAATCAGAGAGAAGGGAACAGATGTGAAGATAGCAGTTGATTTGGTGGTTGGAGCAGTTGATGATTTATACGATACGGCAATTTTAGTTAGTTCTGATACAGATTTAATTCCGGCTATCCAATATTTAAGATATAAAGGGAAAAAATTGGAGTATGTGGGCTTTTCCCACGCTCCTTCTTTTGGAATGCAAAAAAGTGCGAATCTTTCAATTTTACTAACGCCAGACGACATAGGAAGTTTTAAGCAGGGATTATTTTAGATTAAAGCCATTTAGAGGCTCGTGAGCCCTGCCTTCCGGAGCATGGCTTCTCGAGTACCCAGTGCCTTCTCGGGTTTTTCTGCCAAGCAGGTTCTAATCCTGTCGCATAGACTGCCCCAGTCTATATTTATTTATCTCTTATAACAACTTTATAATCTATTTAATTTCGAGAAATTTTCTCGAGCTTTGTGCTAATATGGAGGTATGGCAATAATAGAGGTTAAAAATTTAATTAAAGAATTTAACAAGTTTAGAGCGGTAGATAATGTTTCTTTTAAAGTAGAGAGGGGAGAGATATTTGGCCTATTGGGTCCTAATGGAGCTGGGAAAACTACGACCATCAGAATGTTGACAGGAATATTAGAGCCAACGGAAGGAGAGGTTTATATTGGCCAATATAATATTCAAGAAAACCCTACTGAAGCAAAACAAAAGATGGGAATTGTCCCAGAAATGGCAAATCCCTATATTGATCTTTCGGCCCAACGAAATCTTTTGTTAATGGGTGAGTTATATGGAATTGAAAAAAACAAAAGTATAAAAAAAGCTGAAAATTTACTGGAAATATTCCGGTTACATCAAAAGCGAAATCAGAAAGTTAGGACTTTTTCAAAAGGGATGAAGCAAAGATTGATCTTAGCCATGGCTTTGATGAATAATTCCGAAATTTTACTTTTAGATGAACCAACGGGGGGTTTAGACATAGATAGCGTCAGAATAATCAGAGATTTAATTAGAAAATTTAATCAAAAAGGAGTTACTGTTTTTTTGACAACCCACAATATTGAAGAAGCTAATTTACTTTGCGATCGAGTAGCTATTATGAATTATGGGAAAATAGTGGCGATTGATCGTCCAGAGAAACTAAAGGATGCTATTCAAAGCACCTCTTCTATCGAAGTTGCTTTTAAAGAAAAAATAAATCAAAAAGATCTTGAATTTGCGGGAATTATTAAAGTCAAGAAAGTGGGAGATAAATTCAAGCTATATGGCTATGAGATAGAGAATTTTATCCCTCTTTTGGTTAAGCATGCTCAGGATTCGGGCAATAAAATACTTTCTTTAAAAACTCTAGGGCCGAGCCTAGAGGATGTGTTTGTTAGGTTAACAAAAAGCAAAGAAAATGAACATTCTGAAACAATTTAAGAAATCATTTGCGATTACCAAAAAGGATCTGTCTATCTATTATCTGAGAGGTCCGGTCATTATTCAGGGCTTACTCATTCCAGCTTTTTTGTTTATTTCCTTTTCTTTTAAGAGAAACGTATCTTTGGACTATCTGATGCCTGGCCTGATAGGAATGGCTCTCTTCTTCGCGGTTTCAGCGATTACTCCAGTAATTGCTCCTTGGGAAACAAGAATGAAAACTTTTGAAAGATTAATTTCTTCACCCATCTCTCTTTGGGCTATCTTGCTTGGAGATGTTTTAGCTTCGGTTTTATTCGGCTTGTTAATAACAACTTTCGTTATTCTTGGCGGAGTGATCTTGCTCGGTCCTGGGATAATAAGCATTCCTTTAATTATGGGAACAATAATAGCAGCTTTCTGCTTTTCATCTCTTGGGATTTTAATATCAGCTTCTCCAACTGACAATCCTTCAAATGTAATGCTTTTAGCGACTTTAATTAAGTTTCCTCTTATTTTTATCAGCGGAGTTTTCGTTCCCATGGCAGAAATGGGTAAATTTAAGATTCTATCTTTTTTCTCTCCGCTAACTTATTATACTGATCTAGCGAGGCATTCGATTCAAGGATTTGGACATTTTCCAATTTTTATTAACTTAATAATTCTTTCTATCTTTACCATTGCCTTATTTGCTATTTCTTTAAAATGGCACAAGAAGAGTTTGGATAAAAGATTTTAACAAAATTCTATGGAAATAATTTTAGCTCAAAATATTGGTTTCTGTAATGGAGTAAAGAATGCCTACTCTCTTAGCTTAAAAGCCTTGCGCGAAGAAAAAAAACCATGCCAGATGTTGGGTTATCTAGTCCATAATGAAAAAGTAATTGAACGCCTTGAGGAAAAAGGATTGGAGTTTATTTCATCAGTAGAAGAAGCCCAAGAAGGGACGGTCATTATTCGAGCTCATGGAGCAGAAAGAAAAACGATTACTGAGTTGCAGAAAAAGAAAGTTAAAATTATTGACGCAACTTGTCCCCTGGTCAAAAAAGCTCAAGACCTTGCTTCTTCTTTGAGCCAAGAAGGATTTTTGGTTGTTATTATCGGCGACCAAAATCATCCAGAAGTGAAAGCCATTAGGGGTTCAGTTGATGGAGTTGGGATTGTAATTGAGAACGAGACAGAGATTGATCAAATTCCAACAAACTCAAAAGTAGGAATTATTATCCAAACAACTTCAGATGGGCAAAGTGTTGCCAAAATAATTCAAAAGATAAAAGAAAAATTTGAAGAGGTGAAAGTTTGCAATACTCTTTGTCCGGTAACAACGGCCAGACAGCAAGAATTAAGAGGACTTGCTTCAAAGGTTGATTTAATATTAGTTGTTGGTTCGAAAAAAAGTGCCAATACGCAAAGACTTCTAGCAATAGGACAAGAACAGGGTAAGAATGCCCAAGGAGTAGAGGACGCGAGTGATTTGGCGAAAAGCTGGTTCGAGGGGGTTAATAAGGTGGCGGTTGTTAGCGGAACCTCAACGCCTGATTGGGTTATTGAAGGGGTTGTTGATCAAGCTCTAAAAATTAATGATCATAAATAGGAGAAAAACCAGGGTCGTTAAAATTGGAAACCGGGCAATCGGGGGGAGTAATTCGATATTGATTCAGTCCATGACCAATACCGCTACCGAAGATGTTCGAGCAACGGTGGATCAGATCAAACAACTCGAAAGATTGGGATGTGAAATAGTCAGAGTTTCTGTTCCCCATGAAGCTGCTGCCAAAGCTTTGCTTGAAATAAAAAAAGAGATTAACATTCCATTGGTGGCTGACATACATTTTGACTGGAATCTAGCTATCCAGGCAATTAATTATGGAGCTGATAAAATTAGGATTAATCCTGGGAATTTAGAAAAAACAAAACTAAAACTTGTAGTTGAATCAGCTAAAAAAAGAAAAATTCCGATCAGAATTGGAGTTAACGGCGGCTCACTTCCGAAAGATATTTTAAAAAAATACGGAGATAGGGTTACTCCAGAGGGATTGGTTGAATCAGTTGAAAATTCAATTAATCTGATTCAAGAAATGGATTTCTTCGATATTGTTGTTTCAATGAAATCTTCGGATGTTTTGATGACCATTGAAGCTCATAAAATTTTAAGCCAAAAAGGAGATTGGCCTCTTCATATTGGAGTAACTGAAGCGGGCCACGCTCTCTCGGGGACGGTTAAATCTTCTTTGGGGATTGGGGCGTTGCTTCTAGCTGGAATTGGAGACACTATCAGGGTTTCTTTAACAGGTGATCCTCAGAACGAAGTTAAGGCAGCTTGGGAAATTTTAAAAAGCCTACACATTAGAGAGAGAGGGCTGAGCATCGTCAGTTGCCCCACTTGTGCTCGCACAAAAATTCCAGTCGAAAAAATAGTTTCTTACCTAGAAAGATTTTCAGAAGAATTTTCATCAAAACCAATTAAAATAGCAGTAATGGGTTGTATCGTAAATGGCTTGGGAGAAGCAAAAGAAGCCGACATGGCTTTTGTGGGGTTAGAAAATAAAAAGATTGCCTTTTTCCGAAAAGGTAAATTTGTGGCTAATTTTGACCCAGAAGATGTTTTTGACTCTATCGATAAAATCATGACCGAAAAGAATTATTGAACAAAATAAGAATTATGGAATGGTTGTATTCAAAACCGATTGCTCATAGGGGAATTCATTCAGGGAATGAAATTCCAGAAAATAGTCTAGCTTCATTTGATTTAGCGATTGAAGAGGGTTATGCCATTGAAATGGATGTTAGCCTTTCTAAAGACAATCAAGTTATTGTTTTTCATGATCGTAATTTATTCCGCCTAACAGGATATCGTGGCTCTGTCCGAAAAGAGGATTATGCCAAAATTAAACAATTGTTTTTACTAGAAACAGATTACAAAATCCCTCTTTTGTCAGAAGCACTAGATTTTATTCGAGGTCGAGTACCAGTATTGATTGAGGTTAAAAATGACCAGAGAAAAAAATTATTCATTCGAAAATTATCTGAGGTTGTTAATCCTTATGAGGGGGACGGGGCTATTTTATCGCCTAATCGAAAAATAATTAAATTAATGGGAAAATACTGTCCTTTAATTGCCCGAGGCCAATTAATCGGGCTACCTTGGCAGAACTTTATTCCTCCGAAATTTTGGCTTGATCAGGGAAATCTTCAATTCGTTGCCTATAATCATCACTATATTTATGCTCATTTGATCCAGTCATGTTTTACTACTAAAATTCCATTAATCGCCTGGACGATCAGAAATAAAAAAGAAATGGAAAAAGAGCTAGTAAAAGCTGATAATATAATTTTTGAGAATTTTAAACCTCCTCAATCATTAAATTCTCTTGCGGAAAGAAATAGTTTAGCTTAAAATAAAGACGCATGAACATCAAATCATTTATTTTCTTATTCATTGGAATTTTATTAGTCGCTCCGTTACTCGTTTCGGCTGATGAATTGAATACTTATCAATTTTCTGATTCAGGGAATTATGTCCATTATGAGGGATTGGTCCCTTGTGGAAAGGATCTTTGGATAAGCTCCGATGAAGCTGGGTTGAACGATGTGATAATGGGTCATGTCCCTTGTCAGTTTTGTCACATATTTATTATGTTGGCGACTATTATGGGTTTTCTGTTAACTCGCTTAATTCCTATTTTAGCCGTAGGGATGCTTTTAGTGGCTGGTATTATGTATTATTTAGCTTTAGGAAATCCAGAAAAATTTAAAAAAGTAAACAAAGTTTTTTCAGGAGTTTTAATCGGTTTAGTTTTGATTTACGGAGCTTGGTTGATTATCGGAGCGTTGTTTTCTATCTTAGGAGTGGCTGAGTGGAC
>CAYZEC010000002.1:0-33645 GCA_964477715.1 uncultured Candidatus Saccharibacteria bacterium
CGCACAAAGAGTCTATTTCAGCGCAAGACTGGATAAGTATCGCTCATTTGCCAAACTTCTTCGAAATCCCAATCGAGAAAACTTTCTTGATTAAACATGTCAACAGTAGGCAGGCCCGTGGCTCCAAGATTTTTCCCTGATCGACCGGAGGTATTTATGTCGTAATAAGAATTGGTGATAGGATCTGTCCGATTAATTGGCTTTCCTCCGATAAAACCTCGACTATTACGTCCAAAGACTTGACCAGTGGCATAGGAATAGCGTATCCATTCATTTGATTGTCCAACGAAACCACCAATATTATCTCCATTTTCAAGGCAACCGCTAATATTACCAAGAGAGTAATTGTTGTTTATAATGCCTTTATTATTTTGGGCTATACCGATGAAGCCACCAAGCATTTGTTCTCCCGAAATACTAACAGAAGCATAGTTCCTCTGAATATCTACTTTATTCCCGGTACTGCCAATTAGTCCACCAATATTGCGCCAACCATTAATTTCTCCAATTGATGAGCATCTTTGCGCATCAGTATATTCGGCAAATCCAATCAAGCCACCAATGGTTGAAGAAACGTGTCCACTTTGATGATCAGCATTAATAATGATCTCAGAATGTGCATTATGGATAAGAGCATATTGAGCGAAGCCAACCATGCCTCCTATCCTTTGAGGAGCATTCAGTGAAAGATTTTGAGCTGTTATTTCTCCGACGACAGAAACTTCTTCGATTGTAACAATTTCTTCTTGACTGCTTCCTCGAGCCATGCCGGCTAATAATCCAGTATCGTAATCCCCAGTTAGAACGGTTGCATCTTCAATTCTTAAATTAACTATGCGAGCTGGATAAGCAAGTTTTTGGAATAAACCGCCATAATTATCTTGATCCCCGATATAAATTCCAGAAATACTAAAGCCCCGACCATCTAAATCTCCGACAAAAGGCATCCCCAAAGATTGTCCAATCGGCTGGAACCCTAAACCATCGCGCCAAAATTCTGTTTCATGACAATCAATGTCATTGATTAATTGGTAGAAGCTACCCAGACTTTCATCAATTCTTGATAAATCTTGGCAAGTTGAGAGCAAGTAAGGGAAACCGACCGATCCATCCTGAAAAATAGTCTTATCTTCTTCGACGGGATCTTCAACATTCTCTTCCTCCTCCCATGATATGTTTTGCTTTCGAGGAGTGGGGGGTTGCAACTCAAAGTCTTCAGAATTATTCTGACTATTGGCATAATCTTCAGATAACCATCGACGACCAATGCTAAGGCCAGGAGGAGGGGATTCGGGGAAAGGAGATCCATCAAAATCAGACACTTCGCCGTATCCAACTCTATCTGACAAAGATTCATCTGGGGCATAGAGTAAAATAGTATTATCTGAGGCAATGTAATAATTTTGGCCAGAATAGTAAATGTCAGGAATTTCTCCCCCCTGATAATGAGGCTCTCCGTCTTCACGAATTTGAGGATTGGCAATTAAAAAATAACCATAAGCAGGAATAACTCCCTGAAAACTATTAGAAGCAACTAAGTTGCTTTCATTCCCGCTAGATGTTTTTTTACTCAATCGCCAATTGCTTAGATCAATTAATCGATTATTGGGGTTGTAAAGTTCAATAAATTCATCGTGATTAGTCTCTCCTTGAATTTGAATTTCATTGATTAAGATTTTGGGAATTTCTTGAACAATAATAACAACCTCATCTTGATCAACATTCCCAGTAGCATCAGTAACTTCAAGAGTCAGTATGTGTTCTCCGGGAGGCAGGGATCCCGCTTCGAGATCAGTGGTCGGATTGGCTGATTGATATTCGAAAAAACCATCGGCGTCAAAATACCATCGGTATGAGACAATGCCAATATTGTCGGATGAAAGACTTGCATCAAGAACAATATTTTGGTAATAATCAACGATTTGATCAGAGCCAGCGTGAGCATTTGGAGCTTCTAAGTCAACAGACGGAGCGGTCCTCGAGCTAGATCTTCCTCCATAAGACGTAGAAGGGGGAGCGTAATTTTTGTTACTATTCTGACGGCCAGGTGTTCCGTGGACAAAGGCACTCGTCTGCCAATCCAATGAATCGCAACGCTCCATGGTTTTCTTCGTTCCATTATCACCATTAATCCAATCAGGATTTGCTACAACAAAATCCTGAAGATGACATTCTGAATCGAACAGATAGATAGCTTCATTTTGATTTTTCAGAGCACCGGAATAAATATAATCGGCTGTTGCTTCAGGGACGTAACTATCATCAGAGCGTACTAGTAATAAAAAGCCGGAAGGATGAATAAAATTTTCTTCGCCAAAAATAATATTTATTCCTCTTGACTGATTATAGAGTTGCCAACCCTTCAAGGATAATGTTTCAGAAGATAAATTTCTTAATTCAATCCATTCATGATTAGCAGATGACGTCCGGCCCATCCAGGCAATTTCATTTATGAGCACAGGGGAATGAGTTGGGGATAATGATAGCGGCAAGGAGCAGATGAGTTGTTCTGCTGAATCTAATTCAGGATTCTCTTTTTCTAATTCTTCTCCTGATTTTTCTTTCGGATCTTCTGGTGGGTCTTCTTTTTGTTCTGGTGACGAAAGTTCTTTATTTTCAGCTTGCCATTTTATTATTTCAGAATTATATCGGATAATATCTGCAATTTCTTTTCCAATATTTTTATTCTCTTCAGATACTTCAGCCAAATTACCAACAACATTATTTAATTCTTCAATGAAGCCAATAAGATATTCGTCCAGTGCTGGACCAATATCTGATGTCGGAGGAGATAATTCTGATTGGTCATTTTTCTCAAGCAGATCAACGGCTTTTTTCAGCTCAGAGAGATCGTCGTTAGAATAAGAATTCGTGGTTAAAAAACTCCCGATCCAAGCCGACAGATTACTAATTTTTTCTTGTCCCCAACTTGAAATTTCATCAGTGATTAAGCTCCATAAATTTTGTTGATCGGGAATTTGGAGACTTGGTACTTCCAATGGGAATTCAACTTTTGTTTGCGGTGGGCTAATCCATTCAAATAACCCATATTGTTCTTTAACCTGACCATTTAGAGTAACGATGAAAGGGGGAAGAGAGTTTAATCCCTTTTTTTGCCAACTATAAAAATCCCAAACTGTTCGAGATGTAGCAGGCGGCGGATAAACGGGATTAGGTGCCCTAAATTCAGCGACTATCCGGCCCTGATTTTTCCCTTCAGGATAATAAGTTAGAAGGTATTCTACATCAAATTTTTGTTTTTTCTGATAATTATCAGAGTAAGATGCATGTAAGCTGCCTCCAGCAGTTTGGATATTATTACTAGTCAACCAATCGGATGCAATCCGGCGCGCTTGATTAACGGTTAATTCTTCCAGAGAACCAATAATTGAACCAGAGAAACTTCCGGTGACACTGGAATAAATCAATGAAACTGCTTGAATGGCTAAGGCTTTAGTCGCTTGAGTGGGGAAATCACGCAACCAATAAGTTACAGATTCCGAGTGAATGCAGTGACTAATGGTTGCCATTGCTCCGGTTTCATTTAATGAAGCCGATTCAGCGCCAACAAAAATGTCAATTAGGAGCGTGCGTAAAGATGTCTGGATGTTTTCAAGATGACGAACGGTTTCCTTCTGGGATAGAGCTAAAGAGCCGTCATTAGCTTTAGCAGTCCAAGTGGGGGAAAGCAATAATGCTATCAAAAGCATAACGAAAACGCGGCTCATGTTCTTAAGTGATAACATAAGCAAGATGTTAATTTATTTCGGCTACGAGAAGAGATTGGTAAAGCTGATTCCGGCAAGATTCTTTGTATTTTGCCGAGAAAGAAGCTGTTATTTCTAAAAGATGATAATTATTCATCGGAATTGAAATATCAGCAAAATAATGGCTGATAGCATCGTGTTCCCGGCTTAATCCAAACAATGATCCGACTGAAATAATTTGTAATGACCCCGGTTCATTAGTCGGATTTGTTTGCATATTCTCAACAACTTCATGTACTGATTGCCATCTAAGCGGAGCTCGAGTAAATCTCAAATTAACCATACATCCTTCGACCAGAATTTTATTTTGATCGAAGAAGCTATTCTGTAGCTTCGCATCAACCTGGGCATTAATTTCACTATCGGATGAGGGAACTATCTCAACAACCCAATCATCGGGGAAAACCATTCCAAAACTAGCTGGGAGGTATCTGATTTTTGTGCCAGTAGAACTTGATTGTAGCTGGTAATCATAAGGATTGCTTTCAGCAACATCTTCAAGGATCGTTTCTTGAAAAGAGGGCCAAAGGGTTTCGATTTTGGGCCGGGAGCGGTACATGCAGAAGACAATGGCTATTAATGCCAATGATAATCCAGAAATAATGATTAATTCAATTTTGTGTTTTTTATCCATGATAAAACAAAAATTAAGGACGTTTAAATCCTCCTCGCGACCTCCTTACCCATTTCCCATCCTCCCTGTCCTCCCTTTCTCATATTATGTCCGTTAATATTTATTAATCAATCTTAGTTTTCCCCATTTTAATTTTGCTTTTTATTCGTCTATAATGACCTTATGTTAAATGATTTTATAGACGAAGCATTACAACAAGCTCATCGGGCGGTGAAAGAGAAAAGCGGGGGTCCTTTTGGGGCAGTTATTGTTTGCAATAATCAGATAATTGGTCGAGGGTTCAATACGGTTATCCGAGACAATGATCCGACAGCTCATGCGGAAATGAATGCCATAAGAAATGCTGCTGGAAAATTAAAAAATGCAGATCTGTCAAATTGTTTTCTGGTTACAACGTCAGAACCGTGTCCAATGTGTTTGATGGCGGCTCGATGGGCTCGTCTCTCAAAAATATATTATATTGCACCATGTTCTTTGGCCAGTCATTATGGATTTCAGGATGAAGAATTATATAAATCAATTCGAGAGGCAGGAATCGAAATGGTAGAGTTAAATGAATTTCATCAGCAAGTTGAAGATGTTTTTAAATTATGGAAAGAAGAAGGGGGTCGATTGTATTGATTAATCAAAAGGCATGAGTATTTTTTTGATTACGATTATTTTTGGATTGGGTCTTTTTTTAACAGGTATTTTTCTTTTTTCTCGCTATGCTAAACAAATTTTAGGATCAGATGTAAAAGAAATTCTTAAGCGAGCCGAGGGACATAAATGGTTTTATTTCTTATTAGGAGCTTCGGTCACGAGCGTATTCCAAAGTAGCTCAGCTATTTCGTCGATAGTGGTCGGATTGGTGGGTAGCGGGATGGTCTCCGTTTTTTCAGGCATTTTATTGTTAGCTGGATCGAGCGTGGGGAGCACTATCACGGCTCAAATCATATCCTTGCCGATTATGAATTATGGGCCTCTTCTGGTGACGATGGGCTTGGTTTTATGGTCCTTCGGACTGCATGGGAAATACCTTAAAATTTTAGGAGTAGGGATTTTTAGTATTGGGTTACTTTTTGTCGGCTTATCATTAATGACCGGGGCCTTTAATAATGTTAAAGAGGTTGGTTGGCTAACTGATTGGCTCAGTTATGCCGGCATGAATCCTTGGTATATGTTTCTAGCAGGAGTAACGATAGCATTAATCCTTCAATCTTCATCAGTTGCCGTGGCCATAATTATGGCAATCGTTATGAGTGGATTGTTGGTTGCATCAGCAGCCATCCCCTTTGTTATTGGTGCATCTGTTGGGACCAATATTACAGTTAATTTGGCTTCTTTAATCACGGCCCGATCAGGTAAAATTGTGGCTCGAGGATTTTTAGTCTTTAAACTTTTAGCTGGAATTCTGGCTATGCTGTTTTTGACTCATTTTACAATTTTGGTTGAATTGATGACGGCGGGCGTTAATGATGTCCGGCTGATTGCCAATGCCTTTACTTTATTTAATATTTTAGCTGCTATTCCAATATTTTTATTGGTTAAAAGAGTGGCTCAGGTTGGGGCCTATTTGGCGCCTCAAAAGAATTTTCTAAAAAAATCAAAGAAGCGTTGTTTGGCAAATGAGTTTTTTTGAAGTATAATTAGTGCTATTAGTTGCGGTCGACGCGTTCATATTAATAAAATTAATTTATAAATATTATGAATTCTTATCAAGTTATTGGCTTCCAAGAAGCTTTCGTGAGTTCAATGACAGATCTTTGGAATGCCTTTGTTAGCATTATTCCCAATGTTGTTTGGGGAATTTTGATCCTGGTCTTCGGTTTAATTGCCGCGATGCTTTTAGCTCGCTTGGCTCGATGGATCGTTTCTCATGTAAAGATGGATTTATTGTTTGAGAAAACCAAGATAACCAGTAAATTTGAAGAAATTGGCTTTCGCTTTGTTCCTTCAGAAGTGATCGGTTGGATCGTTAAGTGGTTTATCATCATTGCCACTTTTATGACAGTTACCGATATTCTGAAACTTCAGGCAATAACAGAATTCCTGAAACAAATAGTTCTTTATATCCCAAATGTTATTATTGCCATCTTGATCCTTGTTGTTGGTTTAATTATTGGAGATTTGATCAGACAGTTTGTTAAAAAATCATTACAGGCTTCTCATTTATCTGAGATAAAGGCAAATAACCTGGGTCGTTTAGCAAAGTACGCAGTAATCGTTTTTGCCGTCATGGCTGCATTAGTCCAGCTCGGCATTGCTTCAGAATTAGTGCAAATTCTATTTGCGGGAATAGTCATTACAGCTGCTTTGGCCTTTGGCCTAGGTGGTCGAGATCAGGCCAAGAAATGGCTCGATAATATTTTCACAGGTAATTGAAGCTACTAAGTAGAATTTTATTCGTTACGCGAATTTAATTTCTACTCAAACATGAATAAAAAAATAATTATCATTCTTGCTGTCTTAGTGGTGATGATTTGCTTAGGCTTCTGGCTAGCTCTAAGAAACTCTGAACGCGTAGAGATTCCGGTTGGGCCAGAAGACTCAACAATAACAGTGGTTGAACAAATCGAACCGACTATTCTCGATAATCAGATTAGAGAATATCTAGTTGACTATTATGGTCAAGCTAATTTTGGTGGCCGCGTTTATTGTGACTACGAATTGTTTGGAATGGAAATCAAAGATGAAGAAGTGATGTATTATCTTTGGGCTTTGTGCCAAGAATATTATATTGATCGAAATGATGAGTTAAAGAAAGGAATGTTGCTCCAGGGTCCGATAGTCTTGATTGCTCAAATTGTTGATGGGCAATTGGTTTTTCTAAGTCATCAATCTTTCGAACAAGATCTTGATTCAGCCAAAAATATTTTTCCCGAGATATATCATCAACGATTACAAGAGAGCACAGAGAGAGACGGCCGTCTAGCGATGTCTGTTCAAAACCAGGCCGAACATGAATTGTTGCCTGGGCTGGGTAAGTAAATTAACTGAAAAAGGCGCTCTGAGGGGAGCGCCTTTTGGCATTATTTGCTGGGTTTTGGTTTCTTGGCCATTTTTATTGAACCTTTTCGACAGCTTAGAGCCGCTTATCCAGTTCAATGACTTGATTTATATTATTCGACTGTCTCCATTTTATTTTATTTTGAATGGATGTCAATAGATTCTTTTTGAGCTATAATATTAATAATATGTCTTTAACCGTTGGCATTGTTGGTTTGCCCAATACTGGTAAATCAACTCTATTTCAAGCAATAACGCAAAAACAAGTTGCGCGAGAGAATTATCCGTTTTGTACCATTGAGCCGAATTTAGGTACTATAGCAGTACCGGATGAACGGTTGGAAGCATTGGCAGATATTTTTCCGAAAGAAAAAAAAATTCTGACAACAATTGAATTTGTCGATATTGCTGGATTAATTTCAGGAGCTAGTCAAGGTGAGGGGTTGGGCAATAAATTCTTGTCTTATATCCGAGAAGTTGACGCTATTATTTATGTATTGCGAGGGTTCAAAAAAGAAACAGTAATTAATACCTTGCAAAAAATTGATCCTTGGGCGGAGAAAGAAATTTTAGACACAGAATTATCTTTGAAAGACTTAGAAACAGTTGAGCGGAGGATTTTGAGCATTGAAAAGGAGATTAAATCGGGGAGCCCAGAGGCGCTGAAAGAGAAACAATCACTTGATCATTTTCTTGGCTTATTGAAAGAAGGTAAGTTTTTATATGATTATATTCAGGATGATTTTGATCTTCAATTAATTAAAAGTTATCAGCTCCTAACGAGTAAACCTCGGCTTTATTTGATCAATGCGACCGATTCAGAGATTGATGTTGCCCAGAAAGATAAATTTTCGACGGGGGCATTGATCGTCTTGGATGCACTAATTGAATTAGAGGCGAACAATCTAGATTCTGAAGAAAGAGCGATCCTAGAAATTAATCAGGCGGGTATGGATGAGTTGATTAAAGCTTCGTATCGTTTACTTAATTTGATTACTTTTTTCACCATAGGTCGTAATGAAATTAGAGCCTGGACTTTGCGCCAGGGGTCGACGGCCGCACAAGCAGGAGGAGTGGTCCATACTGATTTCGAAAAGAATTTTATCAGAGCTGAAGTAATTCAGTGGCGTGATTTAATATCTTCAGGTGGTTTTAATGTCGCGCGACAAAAAGGACTTATTCGAACAGAAGGTCGAGATTATCAAGTGCAAGATGGCGATGTGATCGAAATTAAAGCAGGCGCTTAGTTTGCATTAATAGACTAAGAGCGTTATAATTCAAGCACTGTGGAGAAGACTATTAAAAATTTAGCAACAGCTTTTGTCGGTGAAAGCATGGCGCGCAATCGCTATACTTTCTTTTCTAAAGTTGCCAAGAAGGAGGGCTACCAGCAAATTGCTGAAATATTTCTATTAACAGCTGAAAACGAAAAAGAGCATGCAGAAACGCTTTGGGAATTAATAGAAGAATTAAATCAAGGCAAGCTTGATCAATTGGAATTAGAAACAGAAGCGCCAATCGTTTTCGGTAACACAGCTAAGAACCTTGAATCAGCTATTGCTGGGGAAAATTACGAGCAGGCAGAAATGTATCCTAATTTTGCAAAAGTTGCTGAACAAGAAGGTTTGTTGGAAATCTCAGCTCGCTTAAAAGCGATTGGATTGGCTGAAAAGCATCATCAAGAAAGGTACGAAAAAATCCTAGAACAGATAAAACAAGGTACAATTTTCAAAAAAGCAGAAGAGAAAGAATGGACTTGTCGAGAGTGTGGATATGTTCATGTTGGCTTTGAACCTCCAGAAAGGTGTCCTTCTTGCCATCACGATCAATCATATTTCCAAATTAAATGTGAAGAATATTGAAAGTGACTGAAAAAAATCAAATTTATAGATGTCGTTTTTGCGGGAATATCATTCAAGTTATTAATGAAGGAGAGGGGCAGTTATATTGTTGTGGACGACCGATGGAATTATTAGTAAATGATGCTAATGGAAATCCCGAGGGACATACCTTCGAGGAAACAGATAATTAATTAATTTATTCATGGTAAACGAAAATCATCCAGATTGGCGAACTAAACTAACTTCTTTTATTGGGATAGCAACGATCTTTTTGATGGTAGCAACGGCGGTTATGACGATTGAATTTTTTAATCACTTAAAAGAAAATGATTATATTGGTCAGAGCTTAGAATTTCGGAGCGAGATTACTGTTGCCGGACAAGCTGAAAAATTTGTTAAACCTGATTTAGCTGTTATTAATTTAGGGGTTACTACCGAAGAAGAGACAGTTAGCGAAGTAATGCAAGAGAATACTAGAATAATGAATGATATTATTGAGGCCCTAAAAGAAGACGCATTGTCAGATGAAAATATAAAAACGAAACAATTTAATTTATCGCCACGCTATGAATGGCGAACAAAATCCGATTACATAGAAGGAGAAAGGATTCTGGTTGGCTATCAAATAACCCAAACACTAGAAGCAAGGATAAGTGATTTTGATAAAATCGGTGCAATTATTCAAAAAGCAGCTGATCTGGGCGCCAATCAAATCGGTGCCTTAACGTTCATAATAGAAGACGAAGACATCATTAAAAATGAATTAAGAGAAGAAGCAATTGCTCAGGCTAAGGGAAAAGCGAAAGAATTAGCTAGTCAGTTGGGGGTTAGCCTGAAGCGAATTATTTATTTTAGGGAGGAGGTGCCGACAACGCTCTGGGCCCGGGGCGCCGGCGATATGGCATATAAAGAATCGATCGAGTCTCCCATGACTCCGTCGATTCAATCGGGCGAAAGCAAGGTCGAAGTTAACGTAAGTATTACTTACGAAATTAATTAATAAATTCAATGAAATCAAAAGTTAATATTTTAATCATTGCCCTGGTGGTAATTATTGTAATCATCGGAGCAGTTTTGATCTTCGGCGGCAGCTCACCAGTTGATGAGCCTGTGGTAGAAGAGGAAACCATTGATACCGTTGGAACAGTCACTTATGTCGATTTAGAGGGTGGCTTCTTCGGGATCATATCAGTTGATGGATATCAGTATTTTCCAATCAACTTAGATGAATCTCTTCAGGAAGACGGCTTAGAGATCGAATTCTTGGCTAATATCGACGAAGATTACGTCGATGTTTACATGTGGGGCTTACCAATAGAGATCGTTGAGGCTAGTGCCTTAGAAGCTTCTGAGGAGCCCGAACCAGAACTCGAACCAGAACTCGAACTAAACCCTGAACTAGACCCCGAGCCAGAACCCGAAATCTAATATTCTGATTCAATAAAAATCCTCGTTAAAGGCGAGGATTTTTGTTTACCCAGAATTTTCTTTGTGTTAATATGGAAAGGCATTTTAAAATAATCATTATGACTAAAGATACAATTATTGCTTCATTCGTTTTAATAATTCTTGTTATGGCCGTAATTATTTTTGGAAAGAATATGGGGCAACCAGACCAAGGAGAAGTGATTCCAGTAGAAGAGATGCCAGGAAAGGCGGAGGAAATCGAAGTTAATATTTTCTTTGTTGATCTTGATTTAATGAGCGAGGGAACGGTTGATTATGTTGACATGATTAAGCCGGTAAAAAGAACGGTTTTATCGGATGCCTGGAACCCAGAGAAGGCACTAGAATTACTATTTGATGGATTAAATGAAGAAGAGAATGCTTGGCTAACGACTTCTTTGCCAGCCGGGGCTTCTTGGAATGATTTAGTGATTGAAGAAGGATCAGCCTACCTCGACTTAAGTGAAGAATTCGAAAGAATTGCTGGCTCAGCAACGGTTATCACTTTACGCGAGCAAATTAGTCAAACGCTTTTACAGTTTCCCGAGATTGATCATTTGATGATTAGCGTTAGGGGGGCTTCCCCAGAAGAATCATTACAGCCCTAAGGTCTTTCTTTTTGTGTTTGATTTTGATCAATTAGAATGGAATAATTAATTTATGGAATGGGATAAGTTTAGCGAAAAAGCATTACTAAAATTACTTCCGATTTTTTTAATCATTAAGTCGATTCAAATTATCTGGAAAAATTTGAAAACTGAGAGAAGCCAAAAAATTAGCAAATCATGATAATAGAAGAAATATTTATTATTTCTGTTTTAAAATCATTAGTTATTTTCTTAACTATTGTTTGTGCCTTTCGATTGATTGAATTAATTATTTTGGAGAAACTTTTTCAACGCATTATTAAATCGTGTCAAAATATCTTCTGCTCATTGATCAAAGCTCTTAAAAAGAGTTGGTGTTTTTTAAGTATTTTGGTCGCCTCATATGTTTCTTTGCTTATTTTTCCGGCTAGTCAGACCTTCCAAGATGGGATTCAGGAAATTTTTCTTGTCTTACTGGTTTTCTATTTTACTTGGATGGCCCATCGATTAATTGGTTGCCAAACTGAATTATTGATTGCTGATCGCAAGGAAAGAAGAAGAAACGTTACTTCCTTGAAGTTTTTCAATCGTATTTTTGATATATTTCTTTGGTTGGGAGCAATTTTAATAGTCATTTCTATTCTTGGCTATGATATTAGGGTTCTCTTGGCTGGACTGGGAATCGGTAGCGTCCTGTTCGCCATTGCTTCCCAAAAAATGTTGTCAGATCTTTTTGTTTCCTTCGCCATTTATTCAGATCATGTTTTTGAAGAAGGAGATTTTATCGTTATCGGAGATTATCGTGGTGCCCCGGGGAAGGCTAGGGGCAGGATTGAGCGAATCGGATTAAGATCAACACAATTAAGGGGGCCGGGCGGGGAAATTATTGTTTTACCCAATCAAGAACTGGCTAGTACGGTTATTTATAATTACAGCAAGAAAAGGGAGGCAAAAATGTCTTTAAATTTTAGTGTCGCTTATGATGTTCCGCTAGAATCATTGAATAAGATTGACGATATTGCCAGAGAGGTTCTAGAGGGTCAAGAATCTGCTACGCGTGGACAAGTTAATTTTCAGTCTTTTGGATCAAATGGTCCAATCTTTGAATTAGTTTACGATCTTGAGACTACTGATTATGAAGAAATGCAAAATATTCATAGGCAGATAGCCCTAGTTTTGAAAGAAAGATTGGGCGAGCATGGCATTAAAATAGCAAGAGGGTGATTTTCCCTTCTGAGCAAAACAACAAATTCTCTCGAAGCCACAAGAAAATCCAAGGGATTCTCTTGATTATTTTGGGCGGACTGATTTTAATTAAACCAGAGTTGATTTTGGTAACTCTTGCTTTAATTGTGGCGATGATTCTAATTGCCGTTGGGGTTTTTAATTTTTTCTGGGCCAATTAAATCGAATTGTCTTAACAAATTCGTGTGTTAAAATGAGCACGTTATGCATTTTTCTTGGAATAAAAATACCTTTATTTTTCTAGCAGCAATCGTATTCTTGTTTTTCTCTGAAACAGTTTCAGCCAGCACGGCTTCTTTTTTTGTTGACCCCAATTATGATCTATATGGGAGAGAAGATGTCCAGTCTTTTTTAATGGAAGAAACAGAAAGAGGATCTTTTTATGTTGAACAAAATTGGTGGAACGAATTAAACGAAACAGATCAAGAAAAAAATAAGGATTATTTAAAGATTTTAGCTTATGAATTCGAAGAGAATATTCTTCCTATTTTGAGCGATGTTTATCGCTGGGACTGGATCGCTCAAGGAGCGAATCGTAAGATTCATATTCTAATCCACCCAATGCGCGGTAGTGCCGGCGGTTATTTCCGATCAATTGATCAATGGGATCGTCTCCAAAATCCTTATTCTAATCAAAAACAAGTCGTTTATTTAAATAGTGCTCATCTGGATAGTTATTATATTCGGAGTTTATTGTCTCACGAATTGATGCATTTAATAACCTTTCATAAGAAAGAAAAAGTTTATCAAGTGAGCGAAGATGTTTGGTTGAACGAGGCTCGAGCTGAATATGCTCCGACCTTGGTTGGATATGATCGAGTATATGAGGAGAGTAATCTTCAAAAAAGGGCACGAATATTCTTAGAATATCCAGGGAATTCTTTGGTTAGTTGGGAAGAAAAAATAGCTGATTATGGGGCATTAAACCTTTTTATTCAGTATTTGGTTGATCATTATGGCCATGAAATATTATCCGATTCATTGGAGTCACAACGTACAGGAATCGCTTCATTGAATGAAGCATTAATTCAAAATGGTTATCAAGAAAATTTCGCAACAATATATACTAATTGGACGATTGCTGTATTAGTTAATGATTGTTCTTTGGGAGAATATTATTGTTATCAGAATAGTAATCTGAAGAACTTGCACATTATTCCTCGAACAAATTTTCTGCCCTTAAGCGGGGAAAGTAGTTTATCGGCGACCGATCGTCTTCAAAATTGGGGAGCGCAATGGATTAGATTTATTGGAGGAGACGGAGATCTGCGACTGAAGCTATATGGACAATCAGAGACTTTGTTTCAGGTTCCTTATGTCTTAATGGATCGTCAGGGAAAAACAGAAGTTGGTCGATTAAATCTTAACGAATATCAAAATGGAGAGATATTTATTCCTAATTTTGGGGCGAAATATTATTCTTTAACCATCATTCCCTCTGTCCAAAGTAAGTATTCTGGCTTTAATGGGTCGGAAAGTTATTATCCTTTTCGTTGGGAGGTGACCATGTTTCCTCAAGCCGAAGAGCAGAAAAGGATTAATGAATTGCAGAATCAGATAGATGCTCTATATCGACAGATTACTTATTTGAGAAGTCAAATTGCCTTAGCTTTATCGCGACAACAAGGAATCACCCTTGGTTCATTCGATCAAGATTTGTTTTTGGGTACGAGCGGAGAATCCGTTAAGGCACTCCAATTATTCTTGGCCATTCAAGAACCACAAGTTTATCCAGAAGGACTAGTTACTGGCAACTTTTATGAATTAACTCATCAGGCGATAATTAGATTCCAAGAAAAATATGCCGAAGAAATCTTAACGCCGATAGGACGATCTCTGGGAACAGGATATGTCGGGGCACGAACAAGAGATAAATTAAACGAACTTTTATTTATTGAACCTTAAATGGACGAGCCTCAAAGAAGAATTTGGCAAGAATCAGTTTCTTTGAAAGACAAAACGACTTTTCGAATAGGCGGATTAACTCGTTATTTTGTAAGAGTTCAATCAGAAGAAGAATTACTAAACGCTTTGAGGGAGGCGGAGCAAAAAAGTTGCCCATTCTTTATTTTGGGCGGGGGAAGTAATTTGTTGATTTCAGATCGTGGATATTCAGGAGTAGTGATCCAAATGGCCGTTGATTCAATGGAATGGAATGAATCAGAGATAAGGGTTGGAGCAGGGGTTTCTTTGAACAAACTAGTCATAGAATCGATTAAGAGAGGTTTAATTGGCTTCGAGTGGGGGGCGATTGTTCCCGGAACAGTTGGAGGAGCTGTTTATGGGAATGCTGGCACTCCAGACCAAAGTATCGGGCACTTGACCAAGGAGGTGCGATTTCTGAATAAGCGCACAATGGAGATCGAATCATTATCGGCTTCTGAATGTGGTTTTAGTTATCGTGATAGTATTTTTTGTCATGATCCCGAAAAAATAATTACGTCAGTTATTCTCAAAAAAGAAATTGGCAATTACGATGAAATTTCAAGTAATTTTCGGGAAATCATTGAGAAAAAAGTTTCTAGTCAACCACGGCTCCAGGCATCAGCCGGTTGTGTTTTTAAAAACCCTAAAGGCTATTCAGCGGGAGCGCTCATTGATCAAGTTGGCTTAAAGGGGCGACGCATAGGAGATGCTCAGGTTTCGGAAAAACATGCTAATTTTATTGTTAATCTTGGACAGGCAAAAAGCGAAGAAGTTGCAGCCTTGATAGAATTAATAAGGGAAAGCGTTTACCGTGAATTCGGCCTTGTATTAGAGGAAGAAATCATTCGTTTTCCAAAGAGAGAATAAAGACTCTTGACAAATTTATCAACATAATATAACTTGTTAGGGTACTTTCGGAATAGACATTGTCTAGGATGAAAGTACAAATTATAATTAATCTTTAATGAAATGGAAGACGATTTTGAGAAAGAAGATAGCGAGTTAGAAGGCGAAGACTTCGATTTCTCCGACGACGACGAAGAAGAGGAGGAGGAAGAAGAAGATTTAGGCTTAGAGTAATCTAGTTCTAGATAGGAGAAAGACCCTCATTTCGAGGGTCTTTTCATTTATTGAATAAGACTATGCCAAGTGTTATGCTAAAGGAACTTAACTTCTCATGCTATGAAGATTATTATTTATGCTCCCAACATTAATTTATTGCCCGGGGTAAGTGATTATTTAGAGAAGAAAATTAATGTTTTAGATAAATTTCTTCCGAGAGAACAAGGTAAAGATTTTGAGCGATCCCTGACAGAGATTAGAATTAAGATTGAGCGAGAATCGGCTCATAATAATCTTTATCGAATTGGAGCTGAAGTTATATTGCCAAAGCAAGTTATTGCGGTCAGCGCTCAAGGTCAGGATATTTTTAAAGCGATAGATCAGATTAAAGATAAATTACGTCGGGAGTTGAGAAAGTATGGCGGACGAAGAGATGCGGTCCATCTCAGAGCCCGAAGAGCTTTCAAACGAATGAGGCTTTGGACAGGAGAAAGAGTCCCTAAAGGGAAAAGAGAACGACACGAATAATGTTTTTCCGAAAAATAATTGGTGATCCCAATCAACGTTATCTAAGGAAGATTCGGTCTTTAATTGATCGGATTAATTTTTTGGAATCAGGGTTAAAAGAGCTTTCTTTAAATAATTTAAGTCAAGCGGGCATAAAATTAAAAGATCGCATCCAGAAAGGGGAAAGCCCTGATGATTTATTGCCGGAAGCTTTTGCCTTGGTACGTGAAGCATCTTTTCGCACGTTAAAGCAAAGACATTTTGATTGCCAGCTTCAAGCAGGTATTGCTCTTCATCAAGGGAAAGTGATCGAAATGAAAACGGGTGAGGGAAAAACGCTGGCTGCGACTGCTCCTGTTTTTTTAAACGCTTTAACAGGAAAAGGAGTGCACGTTGTAACGGTTAATGATTACTTGGCTCGGCGTGATGCTGTCTGGATGGGGCAAATTTATCATTTGCTCGGCTTAAAAGTGGGGGTTTTGAATCACGAGCAATCTTTTATTTACAATCCTGACTTTTCTCAAGTTGAGAAAAAAGATGAAATCAGAGATCAAAAGGGGAGCTTTATGGTTGTCCATGATTTTTTGCAACCTTGCTCTCGGACCGAAGCTTATCAGGCTGATATTACCTACGGAACGAATAATGAATTTGGCTTTGATTATCTAAGAGATAATTTAACTTTTCGATTAGACGATAAAGTACAGAGAAAGTTTAATTATGCAGTAATAGACGAAGTAGATAGCATTTTAATCGATGAAGCTCGAACGCCATTGATCATTTCTCAGCCCGAGACGATGAAGCCCGAAGAATATGTGAGTTTTGCTCGCTTGGCCGAACGATTAAAAGAAAATGAGGATTATAACGTTGACAGAAAGATGAAATTTGTTAGCTTAATCGATGCCGGGATTAACCAAGCTGAAAAAGCCTTTGGGGTTAGTAATTTATATCATCCCGAAAATATTGAATATTTACACAGAACGATGAATGCCTTAAGGGCCAAGGAATTATTTTTAAAGGATGTAGATTATTTAATTAAAGAAGGAGAAGTAATTATAATTGATGAGTTTACCGGGCGACTGATGCCAGGGCGCCGTTATTCAGATGGAATTCATCAGGCGATTGAGGCGAAAGAAGGGGTTGCTATTAAGCCAGAATCTAAAACATTGGCTACAATCACTTTGCAGAATTTATTTCGCATGTATCCCAAGTTATCCGGGATGACGGGAACAGGTATCTCGGCTGCGGAAGAGTTTGATAAAGTTTACGGGTTAGACGTTAAGGCCATCCCAACACATCAAACGATGATCCGTCAGGATTTGTCCGATAAGGTGTATGGGAAAGAAGAGGCTAAATTTAAGGCGGTTGCGGCAACTATTAAAGAAAGGCATCAAACTGGGCAGCCGATCTTAGTAGGGACAACATCAGTTGAGGCAAATGAATATTTAGAAAGAATTTTGGGTAGAGAAGGAATCCCCTGCCAAGTATTGAATGCTAAGCATCATGAGCAAGAAGCTCAGGTTATAGCTCAGGCTGGTCGGAAGGGTCAGGTTACGGTCGCGACGAATATGGCGGGTCGAGGAGTTGATATTATCCTGGGCGGAAATCCTTGCAATGAAGATGAGAGAAAAGAGGTGATAAATTTGGGCGGATTATTTGTTTTGGGCACAGAGCGCCATGAAGCTCGCAGAATAGATGATCAGCTTCGTGGTCGTGCGGGGCGGCAAGGAGAACCAGGAGCGTCGCAGTTTTTCCTTTCGCTTAAAAATGAAATTTTTCCAAAATCAAAAAATATTGTTAAATATTTTGGAGGAGAGAGAATAGAGAAGATGATGGAGAGATTTAATTTGCCCGAGGATGAACCCATCGAGCACGGTCTGATTTCAAAAGCGATCGAGGCTGCTCAGCGTAAAGTTGAGGGGATGAATTTCGATATTCGCAAAAGACTCTGTGATTATGACGATGTTTTAAATAAGCATCGCCAAGTTGTTTATCGCCGAAGAGACAGAATACTGGAGATGTTTGGACAAAAAGATTGGGCTGCTCGATGGCATGAACTGATTGATCAAGTGTTATCAGAAGAATTTGATCGGATTGTTACAGCTCATACGGCGGGGGCAATAGAGGATTGGAACCTAGAAGAAATTGCTGAAAGGGCTAGGATTATATTGCCCAACGGAGAAGGAATCCATCAGAAATTAGTTGAATTATCACAAAAAGAGAAATTAGTTGCCCCAGAATTAATGAAAGAGTATCTCAGAAATTTAGGGGGAGAAATTTATGGCAAACTTGAAAAAGAGACAGATCCGGTTCATTGGAATGCTTTGGGGAAAATGTTATGTTTGAAATTTTTGGATGATTTATGGTCTCGACATTTAACAGAGATGGAAGAATTAAGGCAATCTGTCGGATTGCGGGCTTACGCTCAGCGCGAACCTCTGGTAGAATATCAAAATGAAGGTTATAGAATGTTTAGTGATTTTATGATACGATGGAAGTCTAGTTTAGCCAATTCAATTTTTAGAGTTAAAATAAACATTAATTAGAGAAATGAATTATCGCAAAAATCTTCTGTTTTTGCTTTTTTTGTTAGTTTTAGGCTATTTCGCCTTTGCTTTTGCTTATCCTGGTCCGTGGACGCCTTCTTGGTTGCCCGAGCGGGATTTTCGTTATGGATTGGATTTACAAGGTGGGGCGAGTTTGATCTATCAAGCCGATTTATCTTCTGTTCCTGAGGCGGAGCAAGCTGATGCTCTTTTGGGGGCACGAGACGTTATCGAGAGAAGAATTAATTTCTTCGGTATTGCCGAACCAAGGGTGGCTGTTCGAGAGGGAGTTAGTCAAATATCAATCGAATTGCCAGGAATAGTTGACTTACAGGAGGCACTAGACATGATTGGAGAAA
Source organism: uncultured Candidatus Saccharibacteria bacterium (assembly GCA_964477715.1). Lineage (GTDB taxonomy): Bacteria > Patescibacteriota > Minisyncoccia > Minisyncoccales > UBA1441 > CAYZEC01. The sequence continues at coordinate 18,906 of CAYZEC010000002.1, forward strand.
CTCCAGTGCTTGAGTTTCGCGAAATAATAGAGACTGAGTTGAATCAGAGTGATCCTGAAGCAGTTAAATCCTCTAATCAGGCAATCAGAGAAGAGGCCGCGTCAATTTTAGCGAGAGTTCAGGCAGGAGATGATTTTGAAGAATTAGCTCAAGAATATTCAGATTGTCCTTCGGGTCAAACGGGTGGGGACCTAGGTTGGTTTAGTTATGAAGATATGGTTCCAGAATTTTCAGAAGCAGCTTTTGCTCTTGATGAAAATGAGGTTTCATCGGAATTAGTTGAAACTGATTTTGGCTATCATATTATTAAAAAAACCGAGAGTGAAAACGAATCAGGGCAAATAAAAGCTAGTCATATTTTATTTGCGACAGAGTCGGAAACGGAAAAAGTTTCTTTTTGGCAAAATACTGAATTAACGGGACGACATTTATTGACAGCTCGAAGATCCTTGGATCCAATGACTGGACAGGCAGTGGTTGAACTAGAGTTTAACCAAGAAGGATCTGTTTTATTTGAAACAGTTACGGCTCGCAATATCGGAAAATCTTTGGCCATTTTTCTTGATGGACAGTCTATTATTGATACAAATGGAGATGGCGCGATAGATAATGATGATCTTTATGCCCCAGTTGTTCAAGAAAAGATTTCAGGTGGTAAGGCTGTGATTAGCGGAAGCATGACGCCAACTGAAGCATCGGAAATTGCCCAACGTCTTAAAAGCGGAGCGTTGCCCGTCCCGATTGAATTAATATCGCAAAAAACAGTTGGTCCTATTTTGGGACAAGAATCCTTAAACAAGTCTTTGTTAGCAGCTCTATGGGGGCTTATGGCGGTGGCTCTTTTCATGATTTTATTCTATCGATTACCCGGTTTTATGGCGAGTCTGGCATTATTATTCTTCATTATTTCATTATTGGCTTGCTTTAAATTGATTCCGCAGATTACTTTAACCATGGCTGGAATTGGTGGGGCAATTTTGTCTATCGGCATGGCCGTTGATGCTAATATTCTTATTTTCGAAAGAATGAAAGAAGAGTTGCGAGAAGGGCGTGGCTTGGGTCAATCAATAGAAATTGGTTTCCAACGAGCCTGGCCATCCATTCGAGATGGGAATGTGACAACTCTAGCTATTGCCATAATTATGTGGTTCTTCGGTACAAGTTTTATTAGAGGTTTCGCTACAATTTTGGGGTTGGGTGTATTGATTAGTCTTTTTGCGGCTATATTTGTAACTCATTCTTTATTGCGTCTTTTCAGTAATTGTTCGAATAAAAAAATAAAATGGCTTTGGCCTTCTTGAAACATGTTTGATTTTATTCGCTATCGTAAATGGTTTTATGTTTTCTCTCTAGTATTGGTTTTATTAAGCCTGCTTAGCGTTTTTGTCTGGGGGCTCAATTGGGGAATAGATTTCCGAGGGGGGAGCTCTCTTTACGTTGAATACGAAGAAACAATTCCTTCAATAGTTGAATTGCGAAATGAAATTGAGGGCATGGGTTTCGGATCAGTCGAGATCAGGACAGTGGGAGAGAGAGGAGTGATGATCCAAACAGTTGGACATATTGATGAAGCTCTCCGATCGGAAATTATGGAAGTATTGGAGCAAGATGGTGATTTAAGAGAAGGTTCTTATGAATTTGAAACCATTTCAGCAATGATTAGTCAAGAATTGACGGGAAAGACTCGTCAAGCAGCTCTCTTGTCTTTATTGGTTATTTTGCTTTACGTTAGTTGGGCTTTTCGAAAAATTTATCGACCAATTCCCAGTTGGCAGTATGGATTAGCAGCATTAGTTGCTTTGTTTTTTGACCTTTTGATAATGCTCGGAGTGTTCGTTGTTCTGGGGAAATTTGCCGGAGCAGAGATAAATATTCCTATAATTACGGCTCTTTTAATCGTATTTGGTTATTCGGTTAATGATTCAGTGGTTGTTTTTGATCGAATTAGAGAAAATTTACTTAAAGGAGTCGGGCGAGACTATTTAGAAACAGTTAATTATTCACTGAACCAATCTTTAGCTCGTTCCATTAAAACATCCTTGACTACATTGATAGTGCTCTTGTTTTTGCTCGTGCTCGGGGGAACAACCCTTTATTTCTTTTCTTTTGCTTTAATCGTGGGTATCGTTTCGGGAACTTATTCCTCTCTGTTTATCGCTAGTCCGTTGTTAGTAGACGCTTATCAGCGTCAACTCAAATCAAAAAAATAGAAGGATGACCAAACATCCTAAATACATCTTTGTTTTGGGAGGGGTGATGTCGGGCATTGGCAAAGGAATTGCGACTGCTTCAATTGGTAAAATTCTAAAGGCCCGGGGCTTTGATGTTAATTTAATTAAAATTGATTCTTACTTAAATGTTGATGCCGGGACGATGAATCCGACCGAGCATGGCGAGGTTTTTGTTTTAGATTCCGGGCTAGAATGCGATCAAGATATGGGAAATTATGAGCGCTTTCTCGATTATAATGCCCTGAGCGAAGATTACATGACGAGTGGAATGATTTATCGAGAGGTTATCGATCAAGAAAGGAAGCTTCACTACCAAGGACAATGTGTTGAAGCAATTCCCCATATTGTCGAAGAGATTTTACGGAGAGTAAAACTTTCGGCAAAGCTTCACCAGTCTGAAGTTTCAGTTTTGGAAATTGGAGGAACTATCGGTGATTATCAAAATATTATGTTCATTGAGGCGGCGCGTATATTAAAATTGCGTCATCCGGAAGATGTTCTCTTTATTATTGTAACTTATCTGCCAGTTCCTAAAAAAATTGGAGAGATGAAAACAAAGCCAACGCAGAATGCTATCCGATTATTAAATTCCTACGGGATTCAACCCGACATTGTTTTAGCTCGCGGAGAGGGCCCGATCGACCAAAAGCGGAGAGAGAAGATAGCGATTTCATGTAACGTTCAGAGCAATTTAGTGTTGTCAGCTCCAGATGTTGAAAGCATTTATGATGTTCCACTTCATTTCGAAAGTGGAAATTTGGGTAAATTTATTTGTCAAAAACTAAAATTACCTAATCGTCGTGCTAAGCTTGATAATTGGCGCTCATTGATTGAAATGACCCATAGTGGGCAGAAACCGGTAAAGATAGGGGTAGTTGGTAAATATTTTAATACCGGTGATTTTATATTAAGCGATGTTTATGTTTCGATTTTAGAAGCAATTAAGTTTTCGGCTTATCATTTAAAATGTCAGCCAATCATTGACTGGATTTCTTCTCAAGATTTTGAGTCGGGGCGGTTGGATTTAAAAATTTTAAATAATTATGATGGAATAATTATTCCCGGAGGATTTGGAGAAACTGGAGTAGCGGGGAAGATAGAAGCGATTAATTATGTGCGCCAGCACAAGATTCCCTATTTGGGGCTTTGTTACGGAATGCAATTAGCCGTTGTTGAATATGCTCGCAATGTTCTAAATTTAGAAGCTGATACGGTTGAAATTAATCCTCATACACCAAACCCAGTTATTGATGTTATGCCTGGACAGAAGCACAATATTAGTAGCCATAATTACGGAGGGACAATGAGGCTCGGGTCTTACCCGGCTATTATTAAAAAGGGTACTATTGCGGCCAAGGCTTACGGTCAAAAAGAAATCAGCGAGAGGCACCGTCATCGTTTCGAGGTTAATCCTTTATATATCGAAAGATTAGAAAAAGCGGGGATGATTTTTTCAGGACAATCTCCAGATAAACGCTTGATGGAAATATTAGAATTACCGACATCCCAGCATCCATTTTTTGTAGGAACCCAATTTCATCCAGAATTTAAAGCTCGCCCATTGCACCCCCATCCTCTATTTAGCGAGTTCATCAAAGCCGCTATTCAATAATAACTAGTCTTATTTTAATTTTGATGATATTATTAGCTCAGATTATCAAGCTCTTTTGATTTTTTTAGCTATGGCAATTGCTTTTTTTGATATTGATCGAACTATCGTAAAAAAAAGAATTCATTGGATAATATTGGGTTATTCTTGGCAAAGAGGATGGTTTAAGATGTCAGATTGTCCCCAGATGATTTTTCCAGTGGCATGGTCGTGGCTGAAAGCATTATTAAGATACGACAATTTATCGGAAGCAAATTATCATCCTTATTTCTTTTTAGCGGGCAAATCAGGATCGGTCTTCGATCATGAAATGAAAGTTCTTTTTGAACGAAAGATAAAAAATAAAATTCTTGAATCGGCTCGGAAGGAGATATTAAGACATCAAAAATCAGGACATTCGGTTATTCTAATTTCAGCTGCTTTGGGAACGATTGCAGACTTAATAGGGAAGGAGCTGAGGGTCGATCGGGTGATCGCTAGTCGCCTAGAGAGGAAAGATGGGATTTTAACGGGAAGATTCTGTAAAATGATTTTTGGGTCAGAAAAATTAAATCAAGCACTTGAAATAAGCTCTGATTTAAAGAAAGATTATTTTTATAGCGACTGTTCAACTGATCAAGCATTATTCCAAAAAGTGGGCTTTCCTCGAGTTGTTAATCCGAATTGGTGGTTTAACTTAAAAGCCCGAAAAAATAATTGGCCAGTCTATTATTGGTAAAATTAAATTTAAAAAAATGAAATCAGATTCAATAGATTTTAGTTTTCAAACCAAAGATTTGTTTGATTTTATTGATCTAACTGATCAAATCAAAGATTTCTTGAAGGGAACGAATATTAAAAATGGATTAGTTAACGTTCAGTGTCTGCATACTTCAGCTGCTTTAATAGTTAACGAAAACGAGCCTTTATTGATAGAAGATATTAAGGATAACTTGAGCAGAATTGCTCCACAAGACATTGATTACAACCACGACGATTTTGATCGCCGAACCGTCAATATGTGCCCTGACGAATGTGTTAATGGTCATTCTCATTGCAAGTCAATTCATTTATTGCCAAGCTCTACTTTGAATTTTAAAGAAGGTGAATTGCAATTAGGTCAATGGCAAAGAATTCTTTTGGTTGAACTAGATCATTCGCGTCCTAGGACGGTGCAGGTTCAAATAATCGGTGAGTAATTTATTAATGATCAGTAATGGATTCTGATAAAGATCAAATTTCAGAATTATTAAGCAGAGGAGTTGAAGAGATAATCGATCTTGAACATCTCAATCATAGACTAGAATTGGGAGATAATCTAAGGGTTAAAATGGGGATTGATCCGACAAGCCCTGATTTTCATTTGGGACATTTAATTCCTTTATTAAAATTAAGAGATTTCCAAAAACTTGGTCATAAAATTGTTTTAATTATCGGTGATTTTACGGGATTAATTGGGGACTCGTCTGATAAAGAAAGCGAAAGACCCATGTTAACCGAAGAAAAAGTCAAAGAAAATGCTCAAACCTATATTCAGCAAGCTGGGAAAATAATAGATGTTGACCAAACAGAAATTCTTTATAACAGTAAATGGTTGAAGGGCTTAGATTACATAGAGATTGGCCGTCAAGCAGATGTTTTTTCTTTAAATGAATTTATTTCTCGCGAGAATATTGATCGAAGGATGAAAGCGGGGCGAAGGGTTTCTTTAAGAGAGCTTATTTATCCTTTAATGCAAGGATATGATTCTGTTCGAGTTAAAGCTGATGTTGAAATTGGCGGAACTGATCAGCGATTTAATCTTTTGGCGGGAAGAGATATTCAGCGACTTTATCAGCAAGAACCTCAAGATATATTAACCGGGCCACTACTAGAAGGTTTGGATGGGCGAAAAATGAGCGCTAGTTACGGAAACACCATCAATCTGATGGATGAGCCCCAAGACATGTTTGGGAAAATAATGTCTTTGCAAGATGATTTAATTATTAAATACTTTATCCTGTTAACTCGAGTAGCAATTAGTCAAATTGATGACTATAAAATCGAATTAGAAAAAGGAGCCAATCCGCGAGATCTAAAACTAAAATTGGCTTCAGAAATTGTCAATCTTTGTTACTCTGAATCAGAGGCTAAACAGGCTAGTGACTATTTTATTGAAACTTTTTCTCAGAAAAAAATGCCTTCAGATATTCCGGCCCTTAAGCCTAAAGATTATGCGCTGGTATCTGTCTTGCTAGAATCAGGGATGGTTTCTTCAAAATCTGAAGCAAGAAGAGTTGTTGAACAGGGGGGAGCGAAGATTAATGGAGAAGTGGTTAAAGATCTTGAGTATGTTATTGCCCCAGGGTCTGTTCTTCAAAAAGGAAAGATCAATTTTTTGAAAATAGAGTAGAATACATCAAGTTAAGTACAAGAGAGGTCAACGAGGCTTTTTGTCAGCCCAATACTCAGTTGCTCAGTTTTTTTGTTTGACAGGGGGGGGCGCTATTCTGATATCCTTAATTAAATGTCCGCTACGAAGGAGGTGTTAATATGTCGGGCAACAAGAGTAGTGGCAGTTCTGGCCCAAAATCTGGATCAGGAACTGGCGGTGGCGGAAAAGGTTCTCCCGGTCATGGTAGTCCGGGAGGCGGACCGCGCAGTGGCGGAAAGAGTAAGTAGTTTTCGTGAGAGGGAGGGCAGATGTGTGGCCCTTCCTCTTCTTTTTAATAATTAAAAGAATTATAATCTTTCTATGTATATCCCTAAGATAAAAAGCTGGAAATTGAATAATGGGCTAAGGATTGTTTTGTTACCGTGCCAAGAAATAAATACTATTTATATAGATGCCCGCATTCTTTTTGGATCCGGACACACTGATTTAGCTGGAGTAGCTCATTTTTTAGAGCATTTAGTTGAATTTGGGGCGACGAGAAGCGTTTCTCGAGAAAATATTAAGAAAGAAATGGATGAGCACAGTATTCAAACGAGTGCGTTGACTTCTTATTGTTTCACTAAATATTCGGGATCTAGCCCAGCTATGGAATACAAATCGATACTGAGCTTTTTCGAGCGTCGTCTTTTTTCATCTTACTTTTCACCTGCTACTTTTAAAATAGAAAAAACAAGGATAAAAGAGGAGATCCAAGAAAGAGAAAATGATGATTCTTTGAATTTTCTAGATATTTTATTTGAAAATCAGGCTAGCAAGAAAAAAAGCATCCTTGCCCGACCAGTTGGCTGTTTAAACGAATTAAAGAAAATTAATTTAGCAGAGGCAAGAACTACTTACAATAAATTCTATAGGCCCGATAATACTATTTTAATGATTAGCGCTCCCGCTTATCTAGAGAAGGAAATCGTTGCGGAAGTTAAAAAAACATTTACGACTAGAAAAATCGAAGATGATCAATTAAAAGAGGAATCAATTAGATCGACGAGTTTCAAGACGGGGCAAAAAAAGATTATTGAAGATCCAAATTTTAAAAACTATTATTTTGGTTTTGCTTTTCCCATAGCAGAACTCAAACATGAAGATAGGCTCAAGATTCAATTTATTTATGAGGGGTTGAATTCATCTAATTCAACTCTCCAAGATATTAGAGAAAAATTTGGGGTTTATTATATAGAATCAGATTATTTTTTCTTATCTGACTCTTCTTTTGTTTACATCTACGGAGCTTCTAGTAGCTTGAATAAAATTTCATTAATAGAAAAATATCTGAAAGATCAAATTCGAAACAAGTTTTTTATCCGAAAATTTTCAAGAAAAACAAGGGAAAAACAAATAAATTCGCTTCTCGCTAATTTTGAATCAGATGTTCGCGTCTTAGGCATGATTGGAGATCATTATTGTTTGAACCGAGATATTCTGATTCCCGAAAACATGCTTAAATCAGTTGAATCGTTAGATTTAGAAGACGTAATTTCTCTGACTAAAGATATTTTTAATACCGAAGCAATGAATACATTAATAATTGGCCCTAAATAATTTTTCTTGATTCATTTGACAAATCAGTAAATGCCTTCAAGCATTCAGGCATTCTTAATGGAATTTATTTAAAAAATATTATCCACGGTAGAAGGGGAATGATAGTTGTTGATATTTTCTTAATGACTTCATTTTGAATATAATTGATTTTTAGGTTTATAATTTCTCTTGTTCTAAAAAATTTTCTAGCAGGCACAAAAAACAAAACTGGCCAGGTAATTGAAGGGGCTATATGACGCAGAAAAATACTAATTTTTGTTAAATCAAGTGATGGTCGGCGGAATGTTTTTGCGAACGACTCGGGAAAGATTTTGACGTTCCCGAAATTACTAAATTAATAAAAGGCGTTATACGGAATTCCCCAAAAACGGCTTTTCTAATGAAGCCAAAAAGGCGCCCAGAGAACATTTTAAAAGAACATTTGCCAAATGCTCATTGACCAAGATACTGGACCCGGACCCCTCCCTTTTTTTAATTGCTTTTGGAAAAGGAAAAGTGAAAGAGTTGTTGGATATTGATGAGGGCTAGTAGCCTATATAAAACTATTTAATAATCCCGCAGGAGCTGATTATATTTGTTAATCACTACAACATCGTGAAGCCCTACGGAGGCATCAGCAATATGACCCCGGCGGAGAACTAACCATCGTTGGTAATTTTCATTCTCGGTCATGACAATCCGACCGATCGGACTTATCTCTTGGGGTACCTGGTGGAACACAGAGAAACAAAGGGTCTTGCCCGGCTTAAAACCAAAGAGGGGCAACCGAAAAACTTGTTCTTTACTCTAATCATTGGTAGTATTTATCACTGTTTCAACCCTAAGATTAGGCAAAGATGAATTGCTTTAACGAGGAAAGTTATTATCTGCGCATCAAACAACTCAACATCGCTCACTATGCGGGCGAGATAACTTACTATATTGGGGCACCTTTGAGGCAAGTAGAAAAAGTTATTTTAGACTCGCTTCCCAAGAAAGCAAGCATGCTTGATGTCGCGTGCGGGTCGGGTCGTTTTACAATAAAAGCTGCTCAACGAGGACATCGCATGTGGGGTCTGGACATCACGAAAGAGGCGATTATTGCTGCCAGGGAAGAAACGAAGCGCCTAGGATTGGACGCGGTCTCTTTTTTGGAGGGAGACATGACGAATATGCCCTTCAGCGACGACCGGTTTGATTTTGTTTTTTGTCCGAGATTTTCAATTAATGCAGTTGCAACATTTTCCAAAAGAAGGATAGCGATCCAGGAAATGTTAAGAGTAGTGAAGCCTGGAGGTTTGGTGTATATCGAGAGCTTCAATAAACTTTATGCTGGCCGGGGAAAGATATATCTTCCAATAAAAAACATCCTTGTCGATCTTCAAAGAAAAACCAGAATGGCTTTGTGCTGCCTAACAAAAAGAAAATATCAAAGTCTGCTGCCTGGCGATATCATTTACAGGTCTAATAAGGTGGAAGGGGCTCCTGTGGGATATGCTCATTTGGCCACGCCCTTCGAGCTCAAACGTTTATTGCCCCCAAAAAGTACTTATGAATTTTGTTCTATTCCTGAGATCACCGGAGAAAAGGAAATTGATTTATTAAAATATTTTAGATATTCTATTTGGATTCTCTTAAGAAAAAATTGACAACTTGCTTTTAGAATGCGTTAATAAAGATAATCTTGCTCTTGATAGTGCCAAAGGAGGTGGCGAATGTTCGTTCAACAGACTCTTGTTATCGTCAAGCCAGATGGAATGTCAAAAGGGTTGGTGGGGCAGATTTTGTGTTCTCTTCGGGAGTACGGTTTGCGGGTGGTGGCGCTTGCGCGGACACAGCTTAGTCGACAATGGACTGAATCTCTGTATGCTCCAGAGAGAAATGAGATTTACTTCATCGAAGTCGTTGAGTGGGTAAGTTCTGCGCCGGTGCTTTTGCTGAAGGTTGAAGGAGATCAAGCTGTCGAAAAGGTTAAATGGTGCATTATCGGCCGTTATCCTAGCGGGATCAGGGGATTCTATGCCGAGAACTGGATTCAAAACGTCGCGCATGCCCCTGATTCAATATCGTCAGCGGCAAGAGAGTTGAAGTTGGCAGAGCCCATTTTTCAAGAAAGCGCAGAAAGGGAAAGTGCGCGTTTTCAAGAGAAGATGATCTTTGCCTTGACGGGAATGAGCGAGTGCGGCAAAAGCACAGCTGGGGAGATTCTAGGCTCAATGGGGGTTCGGCGACTCAAGATCGTGAAACTGTTTGAAAAAGTGCGCGATAGGTGGTCTCCGAATCAGGAACTCTACGCATTTCTTAGGGAACAAGAAAAAAGGGATCCCTATGCCCTTTGGGATGCGTTCATAGACCAGCTGGCAGAAGCATTTACCGACTTCTCCGTGGATGCGATTTCAATTGAGAGTCTGTACGGAGGAGGTCTTGGGCCATATCTCAAGCAAAGGCTCGGCGCGAGCTTTTGTCTGGTATTCATAGAAGTATCACGCAATATTCGACTCCGTCGGCAAATGCATAGGGAGGGTCTCGCAAATCTCGAAGATGCTGCGAAGTATCTTTTGCCGCGAGACAAAGTCAAGCAGGAGTCGGGAATAGAGGCTCTTAAGGAGATAGCTGACGAGGTAATTGACAACTCAGGAACTGTTCAAGAACTTCGTCAGGCGATCAGTGCGCTAAGAAACAGAGTTTCTGTTTTCAGAAACGGGCGCGGCTTCGCTGGATGATTCTGGCGAAGCCGCCCATATTTAAAGGATCATGAAAGCTGTAGCCAAAGACCAAATCAAACATTATTCTGATCACGTCATACATAGATCTGCCGGCGGTTTTGTTTTTTTCGAAGATACTCGGACTCATGAATTGTTTATTGCTTTATTAAATAAAAATGACGGGAAATATGTGATCCCGAAAGGACATGTTCGTTTTGGAGAAACAGATGAAAAAGCGGCTAGGAGGGAAATTAGAGAGGAGCTCTCTCTTAAAGGAGATTTTGAAACGATTGCCTGCATGGGAGTCAATCATTACGAATTCAGGCTTCAAGAGAATCCTGATGTGCGTCACCATAAAGACGTCTATTTGTACGTTTTTCAGACTTCTGGTAAAAATCATCTCCGCCCGCTTACAAGCGAGGGTTTTAACGTGGCAGAGTGGCTCTCCTTTGATGTCGCCCTCGCTAGAATTTCCTTTGATCGCGAAAATTTATTAAAAGCAAGGAGGCTTTTTTACCAGAACAAAGAGGTGACATTATATCGAAATATAAAGGATGTTCCGTCCATTACCGTTGCTATACCGACTTATAATGGTGCAAAAACGATTGAAAGAACCCTTTATTCGGTGAAGAAACAGCTTGAGGAGCTTTCCGACGAAATCGCAAAAGAAATATTTATTTGCGCGGATCACTGTACAGATGGCACAGAAGAAGTGGTTGATAGCTTTGTTGTAAAAAACAAAAATACCCAAATTGATATTAAGCTTATTACCAATCAAGGTCTTCGGGGTAAAACCAGTGCCCTCAACACAATTTTCGAACAATCAAAAGGGATGGTTTTCTGTGTTATCGATGACGATATCGTCTTAAAAGAAATGTGTCTCTGTCGACTAATAAAAAGATTGGTTGAAGATTCACGGCTTCGTTGCGCCTTTTCGGTCTGGCAGAGGCAACCTCTCGAGAGCAAAAGCTTCAGAAAAGTTTTTTGGCACAGAGTTCTTGGGGTTAAGTTTGACATCCAGCCTTACGACAAGCCCAGTGAAATCATGAGAGGGGCGTGCATGATGCTCAGGAGAGAAAGCTTCGTTTGCCTGCCCTCTGTATTAGTCTTTAATGAAGATCAGTTTTTACAGTATATATATTGGCCGAGAACAGAAGAAGTCAAAGGATCAATAATCTATTTTAATTCTGTATCTAGCATATCTGATTATTGTAGAAGATTCATCCGCATTATGGTGGGATATAAAAATGTGGCCCGATACATCGACCAAGGGCGCATCAAGCTGTGCGATTCGGAGCTTTTCCGAAAGGTGGACTATCGGAGAATCATGAAACTGCCGTGGAGGCAAAAAACTCCCTTCTTGTTTTATCGATTCATCAGGTTCTTTATAAATCTTTATGTTAAAACGAGAATTCGTTTCGTCAAAGATTATGTGTGGTTCAGGTTTAACTAAAACAAAGGAAGTGGCTATCAGAAGACTTAAACATGCTCTTGGGGAAAATCTTTTTGCGATTATTCTTTCTGGTAATGTGTCGCCAAAGAGATATAAAAAAGGATGGGGAGATTTGGATCTTTTGCTTGTATTAGAGAAAGTGGATTTCGATATCAAGCGTCAAGTTGGCAAGATTGTTCAAATGCTTGAGCAGCAGTCGGATATTCATCATGGCATAAACATCATCTCCAAAAAAGATTTTTTTGAGCCCGTAGCGCCAAACATTTCACTAGAAGGAAAAACACTACAAGCTTTATTTGCCTTAAAAAGGCATCCAGAGAACTTGGTGTATGCAAAAAACACTCTGGTTTTGGAGGAAGCCTACACTCCAGACATGGAAACAGTTAAGAGTTATAGTCTTCACAATATTGGAATGTTTTTGCGCAGAAACAGAAGAGAGCTCGCGACAAAAGGAGAGATGCCATTTGCGGAATTCAAAGCGATGCTCGGGAGGGAAATAAGATCCTGCTTTACTATAACAAAATTGGCTGTTCAGTATTTTACAACTACGCTACAGGAAAATCGAGCAGAAATACTTGCGCAAGGCGAGATAATTTTTCCAGAGTTTGACTTTTCTCCGATTAAAAGCATTGCACGCGTCGTGGATACATGGGAAGAGATTAGGACAGAAGAAGAAATTCTAGAAATATTCAAGATAGTTGATGCATATATAGAGTCTTTTTCCCGGCATGTGTTGCAAAAGGCAACGAAACAAAGAAAACCCTGAACAAGGCGGCTTCTTCTGAATAATGTCTATTCCAATTTGCTTTTTAGTAAAGCAGCAATTTGATCTGGTGAAGAGATTGTTATTCTGTAACTTGCAATTCCGTTAAGAAAATCCAGATCGAGTTTCCGCTCATACACTTTTTTTGTAATGGAATTAATTAAATTTACATTAATATGGCGAGGGCTGCTTTTGTCTATTTTGGAAATAAATTGCATATGGTCTAATTCTGGGTAGATTAACTTTGCGATATGAGATGCTGCGCAAAAATTAAAAGATCTCTGTGCTTCTTTTAGAGAGAGCTGTTCAATGCCGATTTTCTTTTCGGAAAAGTGTATATACAGCAATGCTTTCAAACTGCCAGATGTTACTTGAAAAAGATCTTGAGGTTTGACGAAAAAGCCGGCTCCAGCTTCCCAGCAACTGGACTTTGGAATTTCCAGATTTTGAGAATCAAGGTTCTTTGCCACAATCGGTCTTATGTGAATCGGGATGGTCGTGTGCCCGAAGATAGTGCCTTTTTCCGCGTCAAAAAAGCAAAACTCATCAGCAACATATTCTTTTGACCGCAGAGCAACATAAAGAGATCCTAAGGTTTTTGCAGTGCTTTTTCCATCATCGCCAAAAAGAACGATTTGCCCATTAAAGACTGCAGCTGATCCATGTAACAAGAATATATTGCGGGAAGCAAGGTGAATAGCGGAAAACCGGAAAATAGCCTGAATGAGACCAATTAAATTAAATGGATTTTGCAAGTCATCAATTTTATCACCCGTAATCGATAAAATCTTCCAGTTGCGAGATAATCTAATTTCGCGACACTCTTTCTTGAAAATATAAATCGATGGGAGCTTATTTCTTTTTTGGGGGATTGGACTTGCGAATTGTTTAAGAAAATTGTCAATACTTTTAAATCGAGAATCGATGTAGGTGTTTATCGTCAAGCCGGCAATATCTATTTGGCGTCGTAGAAACATTGTTTTGTTTTCTGGTAATTTGTATAGTTTTACTGAGAATTTTTCTAGGGTGGCGAAAATAATTTCTTCAAAGGCACAGATCAAATCATTTTATTATATTATAGCCACAAAACGTCCTGGTAAAAATAATTATATTTCTGAATTCGTAGAGTAGAGTCACTCCTGTTCGGATTTTGCTTCTTGAGAGGTGTTTCCTTATTATTGCACATCTCGTATCTATAATTTTTTAGTAATTTTTCTTTTCAAATCACTTTTTGAGGGTATAATTTAAATAGTTGATTTTTAATTTATGCCTTCCCTTATTTTAAAAGAATTTTTAGCGGAAACAAAAAACAAAATTGACCCGTTGATCGAAGAGATTATAAAACTTAATCTTGATCCCGAGCGGGAAGAAATGATGCTTCACCAAATTCGAGTTGGTGGAAAACGGCTGCGTCCAGCTTTAGCTGTGGCCAGCTGTTTTTTGTTTGGGGGAGAGTGGGATAATGTCGCCTATCCAGCAGCGGGATTAGAGATTTTACATAATTATACGCTAATCGTCGATGATATTATCGACAATAGTGTTTTGCGTCGAGGAAAGGAAACAACGTGGAAGAAGTATGGCCAATCTATGGCACAATGCGCGGGCATGCATTATGCAGTTTCTTTATTTCAGGCAGCTCAAATGTCTTCTCATTCTCGGGAGGTAGGAGAATGTTTGGCTGAAACATTAAAAACAGTTATAGGGGGAGAGATTAATGATGTCTTGGCAGATGTTAAGTTGAAAAAAGACATAGATTATTTGAAGGAGCAAAAATATGAGGAAATAACATTAAAAGATTATTATCAAATCATAGCCGATAAAACAGCTTCTTTGATGTCGGCTTCAGTTCGGGTTGGAGCGATCTCTGCTTCAGCTCCTAAAGATTTACAAGATGAAATAGCTCGTTATGGATTTAATTTAGGAATGGCTTTTCAAATTAGTGATGACATTCTAGATATTTTTGGCAACGAAGATGAGTTTGGAAAAGAAATAGGAAAAGACATTAAAGAGGGGAAAAGAAGCAATATTGTTATTATCTCTGCTTTGGCGGA
>CAYZEC010000003.1:0-35192 GCA_964477715.1 uncultured Candidatus Saccharibacteria bacterium
AGTATTTGTTATCTGACACTGAACCTGACTCTGAAGTGTCTCTTCGGGGCTTAACCCGGCCTTAACAACCCCCAAAGTAGCCACCGGAATAAAGGCTGGGGTTTTTATCATGCCATGAGGCGTTTTAAGCTCGCCAATGCGAGCCTTGCTCTTTTGAGAATTTTTTAAAATTTGAAATTTAAACATTACTATTCAACATAATGATTCCTCCACCCAATAATTTTTTTCCGTGATAAAAAACTATTGACTGTCCTGGGGTAATTGCTGATTCGCTAGAATCGAAAATAACTCTATGAATATCACCCCGCTCTTTTGATATTATGGCTCGAACTGGCTTATGAAGATATCTAATCTGTGCCATAACTCTAATCGGACATTTAATATTCCGGACATTAATCCAATTTACTCGATGGCAAAAAAGATATTTCTCTTTTAAAGATTCCTTGTTTTTATTAACAATAATGGTGTTATCTGAAATGTTCTTTTTATGGACATAATAAGGACCCCCGGACAAACCAATCCCCTTTCTTTGTCCGATTGTATAAAAAGGCAACCCTTTGTGATGACCGATTGTTTCTCCTTTTGGGTTGATAATAGGTCCAGAGGAAATTTTCAAATTATTGCGTAGAAATTCTTCTATCTTGCCAGGTGCAAAACAGATTTCCATCGATTCCTCTCTCTCGCTTGTTATCAAATTCCATTTTTTAGCCATTTTCTTAATCTTTTCTTTCTGATAATTCCCCAAAGGAAAAAGTATTTTTTCAAGCTGTTCTTTCTTTAAGCGCCACAAAAAATAAGACTGATCTTTAATTTTATCTTTAGCTCGATAGAGATTTAACATACCATTCCTTTTTCTAATTCGAGCATAATGGCCAGTAGCCATTAAATCAGCTCCCTGTTGATGAGCTTTTTCCCAAAAAAGACCAAACTTTATTTTTTCATTACAAAGCACGCAAGGATTAGGCGTTAATCCTTGTCGATAGTCTTGTAGAAAAGAATCAATGATTATTCTTTTGAATTCTTTTCGAAAGTCAAAAATTAAGAAATCAATTCCCAGATAAGAAGCAATCCTTGACGCAGATTTTTCGGAAGACTCATTATCCTCAACATCCTGATCATATAATTTCATGAAACAACCTGTCACCTCATAGCCCTCCTTTTGCAATAGAGAGGCCGCCACAGCACTATCTACTCCGCCCGATAAAGCAACAAACACTTTTTTTGTTTTATCATTTTTAGCACTCAGGCGATCATTCAAAATCATTCTCTGGGACAATTAAATTTTCCTTGTTTTAAACAAACCTCTATCAAGCGCCCTATCTCTTTCTTTATTTCCGGTCGCCCAATACCAACTTTTAACTGGTTTTGAACATCTTCTAAGCTCTTTGCTCCACTTAAAACGACTGAAGCAATATCTTGTTCGGTAATATGAAGATCGGGGTCAATAATCCGAGAACCATCATCTATAATTCGATCATATTGACTACTTGCTCGGAAATAATTATTAATTGCTTGATGGAATGCCTTGTCAGCCAAAACAGAACAGTGAGCTTTCCGGGCCGGTAACCCTCCCAATTGATCCATTATTTCTGCCGGAGTAATAGCTGTCGCTTGGTCAACCTCCATTCCTCCATTTTGTAAAACCATCTCTGAAAAAACAGAAGTTGCCGCAATAGCTGAAGCACAACCAAAAGTACGCCACTTTAAATCAATAATTCGATCATCTCGAACTTTAATCCAGATAGTCATGATATCTCCACAGGCCAAGCTTCCCACTCGACCAACTGCATCAAAATATCCTCTTTCTGGATCATCAGCCATAAAATTCCGAGGATGGAAAAAATGATCCTTCACCTTGTTGGAATAGGCCCAACTTAAACCACCACCAGCAACGTCTTCATTCATATCTAACTGAAGATATTTTTCTTAATTTAGAAACTATCCCAGGAAAAACAGACATAAAATAATCAATTTCTTTCTTGGTTGTTTTTCGTCCTAAGCTCAAGCGCAAACTGCCATGGGCATATTCATGTGATCGACCTAGAGCCAGAATAACATGTGAAGGCTCTAGGCGCTTAGAATCGCAAGCAGATCCGGTTGAAGCAGCAATTCCGTGCTTATCTAGCCACAATAACATGGCCTCTCCTTCTATCCCCAAAACAGAAACATTAACATTATTGGGCATTCTGTTAATCGGATCCCCATTTAAAACAACATGAGGAATTTCAGAGGTCAATCTCTTGATAAAATAATCTCTCAATTCAATTAGTTTTTTGGTTGCTCTTTCTTTCTCGCGCTGAACTATCTTTAGCGCAACCGCTAATCCAATATTTCCAGGAACATTTTCGGTTCCCGGTCTAAATCCGAATTCTTGGTCACCTCCTACAATTGGAGAGACTAATTTTGTGCCCGATCTTACATAAAGCAATCCCGTCCCCTTAGGCCCATAGATCTTGCTTCCATTTAAGGTTAATAAATCTACGCCTAAATGATTGACTTGAAGAGAAAGATATCCCGCTGCTTGACAAGCATCTGTATGCAAGAAAATAGGTGTCTTTATTTTTCTTTTCTGGCGATCCAAACGAATTTCTTGAATTACCTGACCGATTTCTTGAATTGGCTCAATAACTCCAATTTCATTATTGGCATAAATTACTGAAACTAATATGGTTTCATCGTCAATTTTATCTCGTAATTGATTAATCGAAATTAATCCTTGATCATTAACTGAAAGAAAATCAACCCGAAATCCTTCTTCAATTAGTTTTTTCATCGGATTTAGAACAGCTTTGTGTTCTATTCCTGTAGTAATTAAATGCTGTCCCTGGTCACCATAAGCCCGGGCTATTCCTAAAATAGCTAAATTATCGCTTTCAGTTCCTGAACTGGTAAAAATTATTTCTTCTGGTCGAGAACCTAAAATATTGGCTACCTTCATTCGCGATTTGTCCATAATTGCTTTAGCCTCTCGCCCAAATTGGTGTAATGAACCGGCATTACCAAAATAACGATCAAAACAAGGTTTCATCGCTCGCTGAACTTCTGGATCAGTATAGGTCGTAGCAGCATAATCAAAATAGACTAAACGCTTTTTAATCATACAAATAATACCTCGGAGAGCTTCCCTGAAAGAAATTCAAAGAATACATGCTAGGTGGGTACCCGCAAACCAAGCCCACGGGCTGGGTTAATTAAGGCTCCCGATAAACAGTTTTGCTTTGAAAATACAATCGGGAAGATCACGAGGTAAACTAATTTTAAAGCAACCCCAAGCCAAAGTCAAAGTAACCGATCGTCCATTTAATTTCTGCTCTTTTATATTTTATTGATTTGAAAAATTACATCACTTCTTCGGCCGGTAGATGATAATCAAATATTTCTTCAACTGAAGTCCAAAGGTTTAACTCATTTTCAGCCTCGGTCGGATTCTCAGAAGCATGAATAATATTTCGAATTGCTCTTTTCTCACGATTAGCCCGAGCGGCGTCATCAATTGAAAAATCACCCCTGATTGTACCCATCTGGGCTTGAGAGGGCATTGTGTCTCCTGTTAATTTACGCACCATATCAATAGCGTGATTCCCACTAACAACTATTTTAACCATCGGCCCAGAGGTCATGTAATCCAAAAGCCATCCTCGGACCACCTGACCGATCTCGCCCGGATCTTCTAAGCTTAATTCTTGTTTCAGATTCAAGCCATGTTTTTCGTAATTATCCATTGTTTTTTGCCCAATTCTTTCTAACCATTCCTTATTCTTGGGATAATGACGGTCAACTTGTTCTCTTCTAGCCCAAACCATTTCAAGAGAGATGATTTTTAGGCCCCGTTTCTCAATGCGAGAGATAATTTCCCCTACTAAACCACGCTTAACCCCATCGGGTTTAATTAAAACAAGAGTTTTTTCTTCATTCATAATAATAATTTAAACCGTTACTAATAATTTTAATATCACCATGTTGATCCGTCCGCCAAACAATAATTGAACGTTTTTCTAAACGACCCAATGTTTCGTCCGCGGGATGACCATATGAATTATTGGCTCCCACCTGAATAATTGCCACCTCCGGCTCGACCCAGTCCAAGAAATCATCTTGACTAGAAGATTGACTTCCATGATGAGCCACTTTCAGAATATCACTATCTAAATAATCTCGCCAGGTTGAAATCATTTCCTCCTCCCCCTTTGCGGTAATATCTCCCGTTAATAAAAACTCGTGTTGCCCATAATTAAGCTTTAAAACAATAGAAAAATCATTATGATCATCGGGCAAATAACGAAAACATGATTCGATAGGATAAAGAACATCTAAGTAAGCTGACTCTGATTTGATTCTTTGCCCAGCCTGGGCAATAGTAACTAGATTCTTTCGTTCATTTATTTTTTTTTGCCAAATTTGACAGAGAGAATCAGAACAATCAACCCCACTCCAAATAATTTGATCGACTTTATAATTGTCCATCACCTCAATTAATCCATAAAGATGATCAGCATGTGGATGGGTTAAGATAATTAGATCAATATGTCGACGCCAAAAAGGGATAATCTGGTCTATTTTCTCTAATATTGCTTTATCTGGCCCTCCGTCAATCAAAATTAAATGCCTTTCCGGCGTTTCAATCAAGATAGAGTCTCCCTGCCCAACATCAAAGAAAGTCACTTTCAATAATTGTTGAGAAAAGAAAATTATTTCACTCCAAACTAAAACATTAGCTCCCAATAAAAATAAAAAACAGACAAAGAACCACTTCCTCGAGATATGCATAAGTATCTCTTTAATTTTCCTCAACCAACAAGGTCCCTAATAGTGCAGCCAATTGCCCAACGCTCTGTTCTAGCTCATCGGGTTTAATAAATTTTATCTTCTCGGCCACTTCAATGTAATCATCCCATGAAACTTTAGCCTTAGATAACCCAAGCAAATGGTACAAATCCTCGCGCTTTTGGCGCTGACCCTCTTCACCTTGTCCGTCGTCGAAAAACCCTCCATATCCAGCTAGCCCGCCCAAAACTCGTCCTGCCGATTGAATCGGCGTCCAAAAAACAAATAATCCATAGTCTCCTTCCATACAGAAGGGCTCTCTCTTCGCCACGATAAGATCATAAATTTCCGCCCATTCTTGATCTAACCTCTCCTTAATTTGATTATTGAGTGAAATTAAATTTTTTAAACCTTCAGCGCTAATGCTTTCGGCAACAAGTTGGTCTTTTTCATTCCAAACAATCACTCGCCCGCTTAATTTATCGGCCAAAACATCGATTTTCTCTCTTAATTTTAAAGCAAGAGCCTCTTGATCAAAAAGGTCACTAATCGTTTTCATACTTGATCGCATTTTATCATAATCACTTTCTTTTGCCAATCAATAATCAATGTTATACTAAGCCATAAAAATTAAATTCACTATAATGTCAGAAAATAAAATTACTTCTCTCAACCAAGATAATTTTGAAACAACGATCAATGAACCCTCCTGGACACTAGTTGATTTTTGGGCTCCATGGTGTCAACCATGTCAAATATTACATCCAATTCTTGAGCAAGTTGCAGAATCATTTGAGGACAAAATTAAATTTTACAAAATTGATATTACTGATAATGAATCATTGGCTGAAAGATTTAATATCCTCGGCATCCCTGCTCTGATTATATTTTTCCAAGGAGAAGAAAAAGGAAGAATTATTGGACTACAAGGAGCTGAGCAAATAAAAGAAACGCTCCAAGAACTACTTGATAAACCATTATGATTGATTCTTATCAATTAATTATTGTTGGAGGCGGTCCAGCTGGATTAACCGCCGCTGTTTATGCTGGTCGTAGCCAAATCAAAACACTATTGATATCTGACCAATTAGGCGGTGCTATTAATTGGGCTCACAAAATTCAAAACTTTCCGGGATATATTGAGATAAGCGGTCAAGATCTAGCCGAAAAAATGATTAGTCAGTCTGAAAAATGGGGAGCAAAAGTAATAATTGATCAGGTTGTTGCCATTAAAAATAATAAGGATTTTCTCGAAATTCAGACAAAAGACAATAAAATATATAAGGCTGAAAACCTTTTATTAGCTCTTGGAACGGAAAAAAGAAAGCTTGATATTACCAATGAAGAACGCTTCATCGGACGAGGATTATCTTATTGCGCCCTTTGCGATGGACAATTTTTCAAAAATAAAATAGTCGCTGTTTGTGGTTCTGGAGATGCCGCAGCAACAACTGCCATCTATCTTTCTAATTTAGCCGAAAAGGTTTATCTTGTTGTTCGAAAAATAGATTTAAAATGTAATCCCAGCTGGCGGAAAGCGATTCAGGGCACAAAAAACATAGACATTATCTGCCAATATCAGATTGATTCTCTAATCGGTCAAGAAAAACTAGCTGGTCTTAGATTAAAAAACACAAATCAAGAAATTAAAGAACTTACTGTTGAGGGCCTTTTTGTGGAAATAGGATCAATCCCTGCTTCTCTTTTGGCTCAGCAAATTAAATTAAATCTAGATCCGGAAGGATTTATTATTGTTGACCAACAAGGACGAACAAGCCAACCCAACATTTGGGCAGCTGGAGATATGACTACTGGATCAAATAAGCTTGGGCAAATTATTACCGCTTCAGCCGAAGGAGCCATTGCTGCCGACAGTATTTATCAAAAAATCCAACAAAAAAATTAAGCTACTGTATCGACTACGATTTGATAATCTCTTATTAAAACTGGCTTGAGATTCGAATTATAAGTGACTACTGCCGGATGATAAAGAGGGATGATTTTTAAGATCTGACCATCAGGCTTCTTCGCCTCAAAAATATGTCCTTTCAAAATGGTGATTCCTGGCAATTTTCCATCTTTTCGCACTTGGTCAACTAATCCATATTTCTTGATTAGATAATGGGTAGCAAAGTTGCCCATTGGACACAAAATTTTAGGTTGAATAATTTCAATTTGGCGATCCAAATAAGAAACACAAGCATCAATCTCCCCCGCCAAAGGGTTGCGGTTATTAGGCGGGCGACATTTCAGAATATTAGCAATATAGACGTCTTCTCTTTTTAACCCTATTGCCTCCAGGATTTCACTTAAGATATTTCCAGCCGCCCCGCAAAACGGTCGACCGCTTGCATCTTCTTGACGCCCCGGAGCTTCGCCAATAAAAATAATATCCGCTTTGTGATTACCTTCGCCAATTACTGGATATTTACGTGTTTGGCTGAGCGAACATCGCTGACAGGCAACAACCTCTTGCTTGATTTCGGCTAATTTTTGGTCACAAAGGTCCGTTCCCTTTGTAGACATGATAAATTTTATTTTTCTTTATTGCCTCTAATGCAAAATTTAAACGTGACTGACTCGTGGCATAAATCGTAAAAAGGGTGTCTCCTTTTTCAACAGATTCTCCGATAGATCGGTCCAAGTAAGTTCCCGCTTCTTTAATTGTCGGATTTCCCAAAGAACGATTAACCCACCCCAGAGCCTTATTGTCTATTGCTCGGATCGAACCTTTCTCTTCCGACTTAACTTCATGGATGAATTTTCCAAATTTGATTTTTTCGGAATCAATATTTGGATTACCGCCCTGAGTTTTAATAATTCTCTGCATTTGCTGCCAAGCTTTTCCGCTCGAAAGACATTCCAGAGCCATTCGATGAGCTTCGCTCCCCTTAGCTTTTCCAGTTAATTTAAGCATTTCTGCGCAATAATAAACTGCCTTTTTCTGTAAATCCATTGGCCGATTTTCTTTTTGCTGTAAAACTCTCAAAACATCACGTGCTTCTAGCGCCGGTCCGACTCCTCGACCAATAGGCCCGAAAGAAGCGTAGAAGACAACCTTAATCTTTATATTAAAGAGCTTCCCAATGTGTAAAAACAATTTCTCAATTTCACGCGCTTCTTCTATTGATTTCACTTTAGCCGTTGGATTAATCGGAATATCTACTATCAAATACTTTACCCCCATAGCTATTTTCTTGGCCATGATACTCGTTACCAGCTTGCTAAAGGGTTCAACTGGAAGTTCGTTCGCAATTTCAATAATGCGATCATCGGCCGGAGCAATGCCATCTGCTCCCCAAATTAAAAAGGCATTGTTTTTTACCAACAACTTCTTTATCTCTTTAGAAGAAAAACTAACTGGTGCAAGAACCTCAAAAGTATCAGCTGTTCCAGCTGGAGATGTCACCGCGCGAGAAGATGTTTTGGGGATAGTTAATCCCAGGGCACTAATAATCGCTACAATAATCGGCGTAATACGATTACCAGCTAATCCACCGGTGGAATGCTTATCAACAATTATCTTATCTTCAAAATTAAACTGATCCCCTGTTTCAACCATTGCCTTGGTCAAGTGAAAGATCTCCATATCAGAGATACTGCTAAAAAATATTTTTGAAAGATAAAAAGCAATAGTTGCATCGTCAAGCCGTTCGTCAACGATATCTTTAACTATTTCAAATACTTCTTGATAACTCAACTCTTCTCCTTGCAATCGCTTCGCTATATATTTAACTGATTCGGGCGTTCCGAGTAGCTGAAGCCTAACTAGTTCGCTGTTTTTAATTTTAGTTTTTTTCTTGAAGTCATGGCACAAGCCAATCCGTCCCGGCTTTATTAAGGTACTGGTTAAATTAACCGCAACTACCGTTGGGCTACCACCTTTCCAACTTAAAATTAATCGATCCTTATCTCTAATACCATGATCACCCGCATCTTTACGATGAAGATAAACCGCTAATTCGTCACCAGTTTGAACGTCTATAAATTCTGTTCTAAGTTGAAAAATAATCATTATTCTAAAAATTAATTAAGACCAATAAGACCAATGTGTCAAAGCTCGAGCTAGTGGTTGACATCTTTTAGCTGCTTCAATCAATGGTTCCCCGATGGCTGCTGCTTCAACAGCCGCTCTAGCTGCTTCTGCCCCTGCGCCAGATCCATCTGGATGACCATGAATCCCTCCACCAAAATTAATAATTAAATCTCTGCCCAATATTTTAACTAAATCTGGAATGAGACCAGGATGAAGACCACCCGAAGCAATTGGCATAACTGGCCTAAGCGCTCCCCATTCCGATTTCAAAAAATCATTAACCGGTAAAACGTCTCCCACCTCTCCATCCATTTTACCGACTACTGTCCCCGTATGCAATTGATCGACACCAGCTAAGCGAGCCATTTTCGCCACTATTAACATTCTTTGCCCGTGCTCAGAAGAACGCGTGAAAGAAGAATGCCCTGCTCGATGGCCATGAATGCTCATTTGAGGGAATCTTCTGGCCACCTCCTGCACCCCTGCCCAACCAGCTGGAATAATGTCAACCATGATACACCGCCCTCCCTGCTCAGCAACTAGTTGTCCCCTTTTAATCATTCGATCGATTGGACCTGTAATATTAAAGGCATAAAGTTTATTTTCTCCCGTTCTTCGCTCCACCTTTCTTTTTATTTTCATAATCTCGGCTACTCTTTTTTCAAAAGGAGATATTGGCAAATCAGTTAAATTCTCATCATCTTTAATCAAATCAACCCCTCCGCTCCAAATATCATAAGCTAATGCGGCATTCTCTTTTGGATTTAATCCAATTTTGGGTTTCATGATTGCCCCAACGATCGGACGATCATTGATATTCATCAGAGCCCTAACGCCTGATGATCCTAGGGTTGGCCCATCAAAAGAATTAATATAATCAACTGGGAATTCAATATCTAACACCCTCAAAGCTTCTAATTCTTTCATTGAAAAAATATTGCCCAAAATGCTTGAAGCCATTTGAGGCAAACTCCCCAACTCGAAAAGACCTAAGGGATATCCTATTTTAACTATTTTTTGCTCTTCGTTGATATCATAAACATAAGCGGCCAACTCGCGAAATATCTTGGGAGACAAAGTCTTTATCGCTGTCCATGTTCCAATTGATGATTCCGCCGCTACTTTTTGAGCAACTTCGGCTAAATCAACACCCTTTGGTGGCGTAATCAAATACGAAACCAAAACTTCCTTCCGAGGAATTGGTTTTCTTCTTAAATTAAGATAAGAATATTCCATGACTCTAATTAATTAGTCAACCATCTTTCACCATAGTGCTGGAACATTTTCTTTTGCAAATCTTTGGGCTCAATAACTCCCTTCTCGGTGATATAACCCGACAAGAGAGAAGGCGGAACTCTATCGAAAGCATAGTTAATCAATTTTATTCCTTTCGGTGGATTAGCCCAAATTTCTTCAGGCTTACGATATTCTATTTCAATTTCGCTTGATGGATGATATTTCAATAAAGAAGCTGCTGAGTAAAATGGAATACTTGCTTCTCGGGCAGCTAAACTCATGCCATAGCTACCAATTTTATTGATAACTGACCCATCAGCCAAAATAGCATCTGCCCCAATCAAAAATAAATCCATCTCGTATTCCTGGCCAGACTCATGCGACAGGAAAAATCCAGCCGATGAATCGGTAACCATCGTTACCGGAATTCCCGCTTTTAATAGCCTTTCAGCCGTAATCCGTCCCTGGAAAAGAGGTCTGGTTTCGGTATTAAAAACTTCGAAATCCAATCCTGCCTTTTTCCCGGCAATTAAAATATCGACTACTGTCCCTGAATGACAATGTAAAAAAATCTTTTTCTTGCCAGCAATCACTTCTTGACCGAAAGCGACAATTTCTTCTCTGGCTTGCTTAATTAAACACAAAAAATCCACTACGACTGCTTCGAGTCGATTTCGTAGTTGAGGAACGCTCTGTGCATTCTTAAGCTCTTCAGACCATAAAACGTATTGAACTGCATTATCGGCTAAGGCTTCTGTTGGTCGAGCTGAACGAAGTCGTTCGGCTGCTTTATTGATCTTATCAAGCCATTCTTCTTGATTTTTAGCCGGAACAGCTAGAGCATATTTTTTTAACTCCAGCAAAGTTGCCTCAGCTACTGAAGTCGCTCCCTGAATTTCAACGTTTTTGATTTTTTGGTAAGTCTTTTCTAAGCTGGCACGAAACATCTATTAGAATATCTTTTTTAATCACGATTTGCGTCAATGGCAAAAGCTCCTCCTAAAAGCAGAATTCCCCCGAGGAACATTCCCCCCAAAAAGAACCAGAACAACCATTGAGGAAACACCCCTTTTTCGCCCAGTGAAAGAATGGCAAATGGCACTCCAAAAACAACCAAGAAAAAAGCGCCCAACGATGAAAGCTGTTTGCGCGCTCCGACAATTCCCACGTATTTAAAATCGATCTTATTTTTAGACATATTAGTTTATATTAATTAAACTAACTGAATTATAGCATAAAAAAATCGTTCTCCAATCTCTATCGACGGAAAGGGCAAGTAAGTCGAAAGTCACAAAAGCGACAGTGAAAACCTGGAGTTGCCTGAAAATTACTTTCTTGAATCTGAGCAACGGTTCTCTTAAAAGAATTCTCTACTTTTTGCAAATCTTTTTCTGTTCCTAGAAAAGAAATCTTTTGGTTGTCCATTAGATAATGAAGAGTTAATCGAGTCGGTTTAATTTTTAAAATTTCATTAGCCGCCAATTGATAAATAATCAACTGTTCCTTGTCTGCCCACGAGAGTTTCTTCGGAGCATGGCCAGTTTTATAATCTATTAATTCTAAACCCTCCCCAATTAAATCAACGCGATCAATTTTACCCCGAAAAGGATACTCGGCTATCTTCCCTTTAAAAGCTTTCTCTAGCCAGAGACCATCCTCTGAACCATAAACTTGAGGAAAATCCTTTTTTAAATTTTGATAAAATTTCTGCAGACATTTCTGTCCATTAACTCTGTATTCTTGTCGTTGTTTGTTGTCTTGATACCATTCATCAACCCAGCACTCTTTATATATCTGCTTAAGTATTGACCAATTTGCCTTAACCGGATCTTCGGTCCACTTTTGCATAAAAACGGCTAAAACTTGATGCATCGTTACTCCGAAACTTCTTGCTGGACCTCCTCTTGTCACAATCTTTAATATATGATTCATCTGATATTGATAGGGACATTTTCGGAAACCAGCTAATTGAGTATAAGAAAAATAAGTGGGCAAAGAATAAGAAGGCAAAGAATTTTTCTTAATTTTGGAATCTATTGCCTTTGTCTCTTTTGCTTCTGCAATTTCAACTAAACCCATTTCCAACAAAAAACAAGAAGGTTTGCGCATTCTCGAAGAACCATGGTCCTCCGACCAACTAAAATAAAGATTATGGCGTGCTCGTGTCATGGCGACAAAAAAGAGCCTTCTCTCTTCTCTTAAGTGATCTTCCGCTTCTTTTGATTGATCAAGCCAGGGAATTGGTTCAAATTGTCTCCGCGAAGGAAAGGTTTGATTGGTTAGTCCAACCAAAAAAACATAATCAAACTGTAATCCTTTAGCGGCATGAACGGTCATAATTTTTACTTTTCCCGATTCATTTATTGGTAAGACCATTCCACCAGCCATTCTTTCCCACTCTATTTCATCTAAAAAATAACTTAAATTTAGGTCAAAATGATTTTCAGAAAATCGAGTTAGTTGTTCTAAAAAAAGATTTAGCGCCTCGGCTTCAGATTGACTTGGTTTCAAGCGCAACCAATTTTTTAAATAACCAGATTCTTCTAAAAAATCGATAATCTTTTCTATCGACAAATCAGCTTTACGATCTAAAAATTTAATCAATCTTTGAGCTGATTGTTGGCCGGATGGTGATAATTCCTTGAGCAAGTTTTGCTCATGAATCGAATCAGCCAGAGCCATGCCTCGGCGCCGACTTTCATGGATTAACCTACTTTTATCAGACTCCGACAATTTCCAACAAGAAAAGTCAAGATAACGATGGAAAGAAACGTTATCATAACGATCAACCAGCAGACTAAGATAGGCGATTAGATCTAGAACTATTGGCTGACGATAAATCTCTCCGGAAGCCAATGACTGAACTGGCAGATTTAATCGACGCAAATGTTCTTCAAAAGCGCGAACCCATTCGTTGGTTCGAGCTAAAATAGCAATTTTTTCTGGATCAATCTTTTCCTCTTGAATCAGTCGAGCGATTTCCTCCGATATTCCCCGAAGTTCTGATTTTTTGTCTCGGAATTGCCAGATCTTTACCTGTCCTTTCCCCTTTCTAGCCGCCCTTAGATCATCTTCTTTACTCAACCGACCAAATTCTTTATTTTGCGCGATGAAAGATTGGCTAAGATCGATTAGATTTTGAGTTGAACGATAATTATTTTTTAAAATAATTGTTTTAGCTTTAGAATAATCGCTTAGAAATCGATCAACATTTCCATAATAAGCTCCTCGCCATTGATAAATAGTTTGATCAGCACTAGCACAAACCGTAATATTTTGATCTTTATTAACCAATAGACGAATTAATTCATATTGAATCTTATTAGTATCTTGAAATTCATCAATTAACAAATATTTTATCTTTTTCTGATAATATTCCCGCCAATGTGAATTATTTTTTAAAAACTGATAACTATAATAAAGAAGATCTCCGAAATCTAACGCATTCTTTTCTAATAGCAATTCTTGATAAATCCGATAAGCATCAGCTAATTCTTTCCGACGAGCGGTTTCTTCTTTGCTTGATGATTTTTCTCTGAAGCTTTTAAGATAATCTTTTGGACCGATAGCTTCATCCTTACATCGGCCAAAATGAGCAATTAAAGCTGAAATCAGGGCACTATTATCTCCCCTAGGTTGATAATGCTTA
This sequence comes from uncultured Candidatus Saccharibacteria bacterium, assembly GCA_964477715.1. Classification (GTDB taxonomy): domain Bacteria; phylum Patescibacteriota; class Minisyncoccia; order Minisyncoccales; family UBA1441; genus CAYZEC01. Next base: position 13,686 of record CAYZEC010000003.1, read on the forward strand.
AATGTAAAGCGAGACCAATTACGACCCAAAAGAATACGTAAATCTTGAGTCGTAACAATTCGTCCCGAATTAGAAATCCCCATTTCCAATCCATGTTTTTCAATTAATTGTTGAGCAAATCCGTGAAAAGTATGAACCGGCAGATCTAAATATTGATCTGGGAACAATTCATCTACCCTTTCAGTCATTTCTTGAGCTGCTTTTTGAGTAAAAGTCAATGCTAAAATCTCCGAAGGTTGGCAAAATTCTTTTTGAATTAAATAAGCTAAACGTCGAGTTAAAACTCTGGTTTTTCCCGTCCCTGGACCAGCCAAAACCAAAAGCGGGCCTCGCTCATGTTTAACTGCCTCTTTCTGTTCTAAATTCAGATCACGGATCAAACTTGTCATTGTCTTATCGTAACCTAATATCTAAAAACAATAATTGACACAATAAATACATTATTATATAATAAATTATCTTATGCTTGGAGGGATAGCATGGCCTATCAGATGAAGTGCCCAGAGTGTGGTGCAATCAGTCACAGTGCCTATGATGGAGGTAGGTGCCCATCGTGTGGAGCAGAGCTTGGGCCGGAAGACAAGTGCCCACAACCCAAGAAAAATGGAGGTCATCAGGGTAACCGAAAAAAGCCCGTATTGATGAGACGCCCTCCTCTTCATAAATGGCAACCTCCGAAGTGAGGGTGAAATGTTTAGTAAAAGGGGAGCCTGTTGGCCCCCCTTTTTTTCTTCAAGAATTATCAGCCGGCTGAAAACCTATTTCGGAAGAATTACTCATTCCCCCTTTTATCTCTCCAAATTTATCTTCGTAAAGCTTTAAACTATTTTGTAGAACATCGATCATTTGCTTTAAATGACTTGGAGAAGTTATCACTCGAGCCGTGATAATACCCTGGGGTGGCATAAGATGAGCAAAGTCAAGGACAAAAGATTCTCTCTGATAAGAAACTTTCATCATGTTAGCGTAACTTCCCTTAAGCTGCTCATCGTTTATTTTAAGTTGGATTGATTGTTTTTGATCCATTTTTAAATAATTAATTATCTTGAAGGCCGAAGAGAATTCTGGCTTCAGCCTGAATTTTATCAAATAAATCTTTTTTAATCATTAATTTCTTGTAATCAGCTGTTAAAACATCTTTCGCCAACATCATTTTGTTCTGACAGAAAATATCAATTAATTGAGAAGAGCGGAGGGAAGGCAAAATTGTAATAGGATATATTCCCTCTTCGTCAATCATTCTTTCAATCCCCCGACGAACAGGATATTTCCAGCCCCATAAGCTCTTACCAATGCAATTAAAATACTTGATCGCTTCTTGCGTAAATTCAGTATTCGTAACCATTATTGGCTTTACTCTTCGCCCTGTTTTAATCTTTTTTTGAGCAAAACTACCTTTTTCTAAATCATCAAAGCGAGCTGCATAAAGCAATGTCGTCGGCAAATCAACTTTGGCCCCTCTTTTATTATGATATTTGCATTCCCCCAAATAAAGCAATTCTTTGTTCCAAGCCAGAAAATCAACCTCGTGCCCCACGCAACGCCCCATAACTCGTGCCCCCACCCTGACCTGAAATCCTTGGCTTTCAAAAATTCGGCCAACATAATTTTCAAAAGGAAATCCGGTTGGACCCAACCGTCTCATTGCTTCAGGTAAATTAAAGCGCATGGCTGATCCCATATCTCTTTTTTTAAGCATTTGAGAGACGCGCCTTCTAATTTTACTCGTATCAGCCCTTCCAGTAATTTCTGATTTTATTTGATCAGCAATTTCAACTGCAATCTCTCTGGTCGCCCCGACTCCTCGAGCTGAATCATAAACACTTTTCCAAGAAAAATATTCTTCCTCACCGCTTGATTTAACAATAATTGGTTGTTTCATAAAGATAAATAACTAATAAAAGCTCCAACAAAACAAAAAATAGCAAATAAAAAAGCCCAAAAAACAAAGCTAATCTGCTGACTTAATTTTAGCAATAAACGCAAAGAAACAATTCCAAAGATAAAGCTCGTAATCAGTGCCGGCCAACCAGCCCAGATCAAAAGAGGCTCTTGCAAGACTAAATAAAAACTAGAGATTAAAACTATCGGCAACGACATTAGATAAGAAATCTTCAATATCTCGGGAGGACTTAGCTTCCCCAAAGATAATCCAAAGATCGTTGCCCCTGATCTTGAGAATCCGGGAATAATTGATAATCCTTGCAGCACTCCAGTAAGATAAGTTACTTTATTAAAATTCCATCCTTTTCTTTCTTTAGTCCGGTGCAGCCAAGCTGTTCCCAGTAGCCCAACCCCCGTTACGACCAATAAAGCTGGACCGATAATCAAGCCCCTAACTAAATGATAAAGCGGAAAGCCAATGACCAAAGAAATAATCGTAGCTATGATTAAAAACCTTAATAATCTTGGATTCCTCAAAAGAATAATGGATTTCCAATCTTTTCTGAAGTAAACCAAAACAGCCATCATCGTTCCCAAGTGTAAAAAGAGGGCAATGTCTATCTCATTCACCCCTAAAGACATGAAGCGCCCGAAGAGAGCTACCATCCCCTGACTAGAGATAGGTAGCCATTCCATTATTCCCTGAATTGCTCCAAGTAATAGATAAGACCACATACAAGCATTATAGCTTAAAACCAAAATAGCGTCTAACAAAAATGTCCTCCAAGGAAAGTATCCGAAGATAAAATCCACAGAGGACATTATCAGTATAGCTAACTATGTTTTTTTGTCAAGCGAAATTGGTGTTTATCGAGCTACGATAAACGAGCAAGAAACTCTTGCAACCAAGAAAATAAGCCCTGCTAGTCACGACCAACTACCCATAAAGATTATTGTGTGTATCAATAATAAAAAATTCTACAGCGTCTTTACCTAAATGATAGTATAGGGTGCGATAATCTCCTGTTATATTAATACTCCGAAAATCTCGCCACTGACCATGGAGAACATGGTTTTCTAGTAACGGATGATAAGGATCCTCCATAAATAGTCCGATTCGTTTCTTAAGCTGTTTTTGAACTTTTAGAGGACACTTTTTGTAGCTTTTATCAAAATTCTTGTGAAAACTAATCTTCATAAGCTATTCAGGTGCTCAATCGCCTCTTCATAGCTAAGCAGTCTAGTAGAGTTCTTTCTGTTTTGCTTTTCGCTTCTGAGCTTCTTCAGTAAAATCTGCAGTTGCTTATTCGGTGTGGGCGGAACAGAAAACACTACCCGTTTTTCACGCGCTAGTTCACGAAGATAGGCGTTTATTATCGTTCCGAGGGGTAAACCGAGCTCGCGAGCTACTTCTTGCGCCTCTTGTTTTAGCTTTTTATCTGTTTTAATGTTTATTACTGTTTTCTCCATAACTTTTTACCTTAACTAACCCCAGTATATACTATGGTTAGTTATTGTCAAGAAAACAGCATCGGATGTCACGCCGCCATGATAGTGTCAGAATCAAAAAAGAAATAGAAATGTTGGAGTCGAATAGTAGAATGGTTAATTGTAAAAAATTAATCAATCCTTACCTTGAAGACTCTAAATTGATTTGATATTAATAAATCTAAATAAAAAATGTTCCTCAGAAGAAATTCCGAAGAAAATCTACCAAGGAACATTATCGACTCAAATCTTCCAAGGAGCAATCGTAACGCCCCTCTCCCTTGCTTCGCTGGGCCTTGAGTCTCCCAGAGGGGTATCCCAAAAAAGAAGCGTGTTTGTGGAAATGCCAGAGAATCTCACATCTTCACTAATACTCAATTTTTTCTGATCCACAATGAATATACCTTATCAAATCTATGCAAAATTGTCAGAATTTATGCATATCAAACTAAAATCTAGGCATCGGCGACGGAGAAGAAAGAATTGAAATATCCCGCTCGGCTAGATTCTTTTAACGCTGATTTTTCTCCATTAAGATAATTGTTCTCGATTAATTTTTAGAATAAAAAAATATTTCCCCCGCTCGGCCTAGAACAATCTGGCTAAGCGGGGGAAACCTGCATGACGCTTCTCTTGCTACCAAGGGCGAAATGGTCCTGACTCCAGAAGAGCGCGGCTGATGGTCACATCTTCTGTAATCCTCAGCCGGTATTCGCCATGAGTATACCCGATTACCTCCGCTTCAACTCGTTGGATACAAATTCCATCCAACCAGTCGGCCTGAACGAGATGTGTTCCAATCGGATACTTGCTTTCATTGCTTTCATTCTCAATCATTCGCATGGGCATAACAATCCCTCCTTATAATTCATACCATATCATATCCGTATTGTTTGTCAATAGAAAAAGATCCAGGATATTTACCCCCGGAATCTTTAAGTCAATAAATTTAATTCTCTTCTAAAATAAAAGTAGCCGGCCCATCATTAATTGAGGTCACTTCCATCATGGCTCCAAACTCACCTTGAGCCACTTTAAGCTGACTATAATCTTTTAATTTTTGACAAAAAAATTGATAAAGCTTCTCAGCTCTATCTGGTAAAGCAGCTTGTCCATAACTTGGACGACGACCGTTATGCGTATCAGCGCAAAGAGTAAATTGAGAAACCACTAAAAGCTCTCCGACACAATCAATTATGCTAATATTGCTTTCCTTCCCTTGATCGGGAAAAATCCGCAAGTTAATAATGCGCTTAGCTAAACGATCAACATCCTGCTCATCATCGTCTTGTTCAACTCCCAAAAAAACAAGCAACCCTCGATTGATCGATCCAACTATTTTTTGATCAACCGTAACATCCGCTTTTTTAACACGCTGAACTATTGCTTTCATCGCGCATTATTCGCTGTCGCTGACGCTATTATTTTGGACCCTCTCTTCTTGCTGATTCCGAACACGCACTCTAACATTTTCAATCTGCGGAGCCAACCCTTCTTCAATTCTTTGTTGAAAACTTTGCAAAGCTGGCGCCTGAAAAGATAATCCTTCTTGATTCATCTGTTGCAACGCTTCTTGGCTTAACTGCCTTAATCTTTCAGCTGATGTCATGGCTTGTTCCAGGCCTGCTTTCGCCTCCGGAACCACCTCTTCGTAGAGTTGTCCCATTTTAATCATCGCCTGGGTTCCAACTTGGTTTAATACGCTGTTAGTTGAGCTATCAATTGAATCAATTAAATCTCCCTGGATTACTTCTTCTCCCAAATCAGCATATTTTTTATATTCTTGACTCAAAAAATCGGTTAGTTTTTCCCGAATAGCCAGGCAAGTTTCTTGCTGTTCAATTGGACACTCTTGGGCCATGTTCTGAATTTGCTGTTCTAGGTGATTTGCCCTATTAGTAATCATCTCAGTGAAATTATCTTGAGCTTCTAGCCAATAGCCACCCTCCCCTAATTGTCGTAAATTTTCAACTTGAGCCTCAACCGCCTCTAACCGAGATTGCCATAATTGCTCTCTTAAACGACTATTTTCACTTGTCGCTTGCTCAAGCTGATCCATGCGATCAATAGTTTCTGCTTGGGCTTCTCCAATAGACTGAATAATTTCTAGTTGTTCTCGGGAAATATTTTGACGAGACTTGTTATAGGCACGCCAATCAGCTAAAACCATTTCTGCCCCGAGATCATCGCCCTCAAATACTTCTGATTCAAATTGATTAAGCCTTTTATCCATTAATTCTTGATATCGATCAAGATTTGGCTCGGCCTGATTATTAGCAATCATTTCCATAGCCCTTATTTGTCCTCCTCGAGCCACAGCTCTCGCTTCTTCTAAATTATCTATTGCTGTATCGGGTATCTTTGATTGGAAATCTGATATGATATTCAGGTGATTTTCAGCCGAAACTTCTATCTCCTCCGCTAGAAGACTCCAGTCAATGCCTCGCTGGGTTGCTCGATCTATTAATCCTTCTAATTTGTTTTGTTGTTTTTGATAGCGCGCTAGAGCTGAATCAAGATGTTTAAAATTATCCTTTTCAATTAATTCTTGTAATTCAGATAATCTTAATTCGCTTAAATAATGATAGCGCTCTGCCTTAGATTCTTGATTCAAGAAAAATAAAGTTTTGACATTTTCACCAACAAGCTTGAGCGGATACAGAAAACTCCCAGGTAAAACACGAACAGGCGGTAAATCTTCTAAATCTGTTTCAGCCAAAACAAATGATCCTGTTAACATCATTACTAATATTAAAATCCCAACTATTTTTTTCATATTAAAGATAGTGTTAATTAATTAAAGCTTAGCCCTCTTCCGAGTTTAAATCAAGAAAAAGCTCCCCGTAGAAAACATCAAAAAGATGAAATCCGCGAAGAGCATCTTTATGCTAACAAATTAAGCCAAAATGTCAATCCCGAACCGAGGATCCTCTTTTCATTAATGGCAATTCAATAAAAAATCTCGATCCCTTTCCTCGGCCATCACTTTCTGCCCAAAGACGTCCTTTATGTTTTTTAACAAATATCTGGGCGATATAAAGACCCAGTCCCGTTCCTGCCGCATTAAGGTTTTTACCTGTTTCACCACGGAAGAAGCTACGAAAAAGGTCATTCATATCTTTTTTATCCAGGCCAAGCCCAGTATCGCTTATTTCCAGCAGAAGTTTATTCTCGGTTAAGCTTGATTTGATTTCCACTCCTCCCTTTTCTGTATATCTTATGGCATTATCAATTAAATTGATTATAACCTGCCTCAATTTCCCAACGTCGCCCTCAATTTCTATTACTCCCTTGCCGTGTTTTAATCTCAAAGATAACCCTCTTTGATCCGCAATCGATTTCATCTCAGAAAAAATTTCATTTAAAAAAGACTTGATCCTTATTTTCTGATAAGATAGTTCTATTTTTCCCGAATCAATTTGTGAAGCGCTTAACAAATCGTTCGAAAGCTTCAATAATCTTAAAGAAGCTTGATAAGCTTCTCCGATAGCTTCTCGAGCTGGCGAAGAAAATGAGCCAAAATCACCTTGAAGCAACATTGAAAGATACCCTCTCAACACTCCCAAGGGTGTTCTTAATTGATGAGAGGCAATAGAAATAAATTCTGTCTTAGCTCGATCAAGCACCTGTAATTCTTGATAAGCTTTATTTAATTCTTTTGTTCGACGATTGACCCTCGTTTCAAGCTCTCGATTTAATTCATCCAAGGCTTCCTGTGCTTTTTTCTCAGAAAAATTAACTTTAATTATTTTCTCAGTACTCCTACTAAAAAAGAAGCCGTAAACAACTATTAAGATAAAAATCGTTACAATAATTAAAATTGAAACTTCTCCGTCTATCAACCACGAAAGACTCAATAAAAAAACAATTAATGCTAGACTAACTAACAAATGTTGGAAAAACAAACATTCTTTAAATCTTGTTTCACAATATTGACATCGTTCAACTGGAGCATATCCTAAATTTTCAACCAGCCAACAATTTTTATTTAAATAGCTTGTCTCTCCAATTTCTTTTTTCTTTAAATTATCTTTTTTTTCCATTTTTAAATGACTTTTTAAAAAAAGCGTAGAGCAAAGAAGCCGTACAAACACCAGCCAATCCGGCTAAAAACATGAACATCGATGTCGTTAAAACTAGAACCCAGGCCAAGCCTTCCGCCTGCCCGAAATAGAGCAAGAAAAAACTAATCAATAATAAGATCCCTCCAAAACTACAGGCAAACGAGATTTCGCCCTGATCTCGAGCTACCGGATCTTTCTTTTTTTTACTAAGTTGACGTAAAAATCGAGAATGGAATTGATAAAATAAATTATAATTTTCGCTCGGAACGCCAATAAACATCAAGATTGATGTAAGTAAAATTAACCAATAATTATGGGTTAAAAATGCGATCATTGCCATGACGCCATAAACAGTTCGAGAAAATCTTAAAGATTCATCATGAACGAAACACTGAATCATATTTATTTAAATTAATTTTTAACATAATTTTTGGCCGTCTCTTTAATCCGAACCATTATTTTCTGTAAATTACTTGGATCAGTCGGCATGAAATTTTCATTTAAACCTATTTTTCCAAGGAAATAAAGATCGGCGGCCATAATGTCTTCCGGTGTTTGTTCTGAAAACAATTGAATTAAGAGAGCGATAATTCCTCGAACAATTTGCGAATCGCTATCAATCTGATAACACATTTTCCCTTTTCTATATTCTGCTTTGAACCAAGCACGAACCTGACATCCCGAAATGAGCGTTTTTTCTGTTTTATCGCTAGAACTCATTGGTGGCAAATTCTTAGCCTGTTCAATTAAATATCTATACTTATCCGTCCAGTCACTAAAAGAATCGCATTCTCTTAAGATTTTCTGCTGAATTTCAGAAATAGACATGCTTAAAACATTTCTTTGATTTTATGTAAAGCCGCGACAAAAGCATCTATTTCCTCTATTGTATTATAAAAAGCCAATGAGGCTCGAACGCTTCCTTCGACTCCATAATAATCCCAAATTGGCTGAGTACAATGATGCCCTGTTCTAACGGCAATCCCCATTTTATCTAGAAGCAAGCCAACATCATAAGGAGATGCTCCGTCTAAAGAAAAAGATATATTACATATCTTCTCTTGAGCTTGACCATAAAATTTTAATCCCTTAATTGAAGAAAGCTGTTTAGTCGCATGTTCGAGTAGTTGATTCTCATAGGATTGAATTCTATCTAGCCCTAAACGAGTCAGATAGTCAGCAGCCAATCCTAATCCCGCTAGCCCAATGTAATTAGGTGTTCCGGCTTCAAATTTAAATGGTAATTCATTATAGCTAGCCTCTTTTAGGGTCACCTTTTCAATCATGTCGCCACCACTTTGATAAGGAGGCATTTCCTGCAACCAACGTTCTTTTCCATAGAGTATTCCCGTCCCCGTTGGTCCATACATTTTATGCCCAGAAAAAGCATAAAAATCGCAATCCAGATCTTGAACATCTACTTTGGTGTGAGAAATAGCCTGAGCTCCATCAATTAAAACAGGCACCTCCGCCTGATGAGCCGTCTCAATCATTCTCTTGACCGGATTAATTGTACCAAGTGAATTAGAAACATGAACAATGGCTACTATCTTCGTCCGAGGACTAAATAATTGTTCATATTCATCTAACAAAAGCTCTCCTTGCTCGCTAAAAGGAACAATCTTTAAAATAGCTCCTTTTCGTTGACATATTATCTGCCAAGGGACTAAATTACTATGATGTTCCATCGCTGTGACGATTATTTCATCTCCTGGCTGAATATATGCTTCGCCAAAAGAAAAAGCCGCCAAATTAATGGCTGCTGTAGCCCCATTCGTTAAAATAATTTCTTTTTCTGATCGAGCATTAAGATAATCTTTAATCTTGCTTCGGGCCGATTCATAAGCTTCGGTCATCTGGCCACTTAAACAATGCACCCCCCTATGGACATTGCTGTTCATCTCAGAGTAAAGTTGGTGAACAAAGTCTATCACCACTTTTGGTTTTTGAGTCGTAGCTGCATTATCAAAATAGATAAGAGGTTTTCCGCTTACTCTCTGTTTTAATATCGGAAAATCATCCCTTGCTTTTAGAATCTCTATTTGATGGTTCTTTGTTTCCATCGATTTTAAATTTAATTAAAAATGTCGAACCCAATTCGACTGATCAGAATAATCAATCAAGCTATAAAAATACTTTAGCAAACAAAAAGCGAAAATCAATAAAAATGTCCTCCGAAGAAATATCCGAAGATAAATCAACGAAGGACATGATCAGTATAGCCAACTCTATTTTTTTGTCAAGTCTTTTTTTGGGTCAAGAAAAAATTTGTCGTAATCGATCAATATTTTCTCTATCTGGACCAAGACCATCAAATCCCGGAACCTCCAATATCCATGGTTTTTGATTGAGTGGCTCGATAGATGCCAAGGACTGAAAGCCCTCGTAACCGATAAACCCCTCTCCAATATTAGCATGTCGATCGTGACCAGAATTAAATTCAGTTGCTGAATCATTAGCATGCAATAGGCGTAGATAGCTCCAATCAAGCTTATCCTGCCAATCTGAAAAATAACGACTGATTCGATTCGGAGCAAAGTGGAATAAACCTGATTCGAAAGCATGGGCTGTATCAAAACAAAATCCTATGCGGGAATCGCCCACTCCTCTTAATATAAACCCTAATTCAGCGGGACTAACCCCAATCTTATGTCCCCCAGAAGATGAGTTTTCGATGATCAATTGAGTTGATCCAGAAAAATCTTTAAGAATCTGAATCATCCCACGCATCACTCTTTCTAATGATTGTTCTTTGGGACCATTAGCCGAACCGACGTGAAACACAACCCCCTGAGCATTGATTTTATCGGCAATCATCAAATGTCCGGTTAGAGCCATTATTGAATTATCCCAAATTTCTTTTTTATCGCTAGCTAAATTAATTAAATAAGGAGCATGTAAAAAAACGGGTTGAACCAATCTTTCATTTTGTTTATTTTGATAATCTTGTAAATCTTTACCCGATAGGTCTCTCACTTGCCATTGACGTGGAGATGACCCGAATATCTGAATCGTATCAATGCCCAATGCTTCAGCTTTAATCAACCCGTTGACCAATCCGCCAGCTACTGAAACATGTGCTCCTATTTGAGGCATTAGAAAAAAGACTCTTCTTCCCAGCGAATATCATGCGGCGAATTCTCAACTCGCCCCGCTGAAGTAACTTTAATAAAACGAGCTCTTTCCTTTAATTCTTTTAAGTTACGCGCTCCCGCATAGCTCAACCCCGATCGCAACCCGCCTTCTAGTTGCTTGATTACTTCTTGAACATCACCGCGACAAGGAATTAAGCCGCTAATTCCTTCAATAATTAATTGCTCGCCCTTCACTGAATCGGGCCGAGAAAGATTAGCTTCCCTAGAAGCCATGCCTCGGTATTGTTTGTAGCAAATATTTTGATCGAAAATCTTTTCTCCCGGAGTTTGATCAGTCCCGGCCAGAACATTCCCGACCATCACTGCATTTGCTCCAGCCGCCAAAGCTTTAACAATGTCGCCTGATCCGCGAATGCCACCATCAGCAATTATGCCTACCTTAGCTCGTTTCGCTGCTCGAACGCATTCAAAAATAGCTGTCATCTGGGGAACGCCAAAACCTGTCACCAGCCGGGTGATACAGACCGACCCCCCGCCAATACCTATTTTCATGGCATCAGCTCCAGCTGAAGCCATATCATAAACTCCCCTAGCCGTTGCAACATTACCAGCTATTAGAAAAACTTTTGGAAAATATTTTCGAAAAGAATGAATTGCTTCAATCGCTCTAATCGAATGGCCATGCGCAATGTCTAAAACCAAACAATCGGCCCCGGCTTCAACTAATTTTCGTGCTCGGTCTAATTCTCCTTCTTTCACCCCAAAAGCAGCTCCAACTTTTAAATTTTTTTCTTTTAATCGCTTAACTGCTTCAACCTGACGCTCTATTCCCATGAAACGATGAATTACTCCTAACCCACCCATCTCAGCCATGGCCATAGCCATTGGCCAATCTGTAACTGTGTCCATGTTGGCCGACAGAAAAGGAAGATCTAACAAAAATCTATTTTTAGCAGAAAGATTGGTTGCCAAAGAAACGTCTTTTCGAGAACGGATTCCCGAATAACGAGGAACTAGTAAAACATCATCGAATGTTAACGCTAAATCAAAATTAGACATAGAACCAAGAATCTATCCTATCACAGCTAGGAAAATCAGCCAAACAATTATTTTTTATCTTCTGACAACAAAGAAGATTTTTGGATAATGATTTTATAAATATTTTCAATAAAATCTCCCCCAGCATAACCGACAATCATGGCCAGAGCCCAGCTGAAACTTTCATGATAAGTAAACCCCAAATTTTGAATAGCCATAACTACGACGGCTCCGATCAAACCAGATAAAACCATCATGCCGGCAAAATATTTCAGCCGGAAAGGAACATCTTTATAAGAAAACTGATGTTTAATAAAGCCAGTCATTCCACGGATGGCTCCACCAGCAAAACCAGATAAAAAGATAAATAACATAAAATAATTAGGCTTTAGATTCAAGCCATTCGACTCGAGGACGATAACGATCCTCTTGGCTTGGGTCAATTTTCAAAAAATCACGCCAGACTTCAGCCGCTTCTTCATATCTTTCTTGATCTTCTAGAAAAAAAGCATAGTTACTATAGGCCCGCTCAGTCCCCACGGCCTCAACCGCTAAGGCATAAAGGTTGTTCAGTGTCTTGAAATTATTAACAAAATAATTTTGTTCCAGATAGATTAATCTATCCCAGTAATCACATTCTGTTGGTTTATGTTCAATCGCTTTCAATAAATATTTTTTGGCCTGGCGATAATGACCAAACCGCCACTCATTGTCAGCTAACAAGCTATAAGTGAAAGCATCTTCATTCTCCGATAAAGCTTTTAAAAAATATTTTTCGGAATTCCGATAATCATTCAATTCACTATAGATCCGTCCTTTCTCAATATGGATATCATAAGTAGTTATAGGACTCCCATCTTCCCTTGTTTCTAGTGGAAGATTAGCTAATATTTCATCTAAATAAACTATTCTTTTTTTCAGTTTCGCTTCATCTATTTCTATTTCTGGTTGAAGGCATTCTCCTGGATAACAAGAAGTTGGTTCTACCCCAGGCAATAAGGCTCCCATCCAAGCCCCCATCAGTGCAACCAATCCTAAAAAGAGTAACAACAAAATAATTGAACTAAAAACTAATGTTTTTTCGTTAAGCCAAAATTTATTCATAACGTAATGCTTCGACTGGTTTTAAGTTAGCTGCTCGACGAGCTGGGAAATAACCAGATAGCCCGCCAACAATGGATGAAAAAAATAATCCGAAGAAGACTAAGAGAATGCTCATCGATGATTTGATTTGAAGCATGGATTGACCCTGCGGAATAATATATCCAACCATCCAGGCTAAGCCTATTCCCAAAGCCGCTCCAACTACTCCACCCATCAATCCAATAATACCTGCTTCAGCCAAAAAGATAAAGATGATATCTCTCTTCTTAGCTCCAACTGCCTTTAAAACTCCTATCTCTTTGGTTCTTTCATAAACTGAAGTATACATGGTATTCATAATTCCAATCCCTCCAACTAAAACCGCAATGCTTGCAAAGAAAAACACCGCTAACTGAATAATTCCCATAATATTCCCAACCATATCAGAAGCCTTATCGCTAGTAATAATTGAAAAGGCCGGGGCGTCTTCAACCCTATTCCTTCGTCTTGTTTTCTCTAGCTCAATCCGAATATTTTCTTCTGCTTGATCAATTGGAAAATCTTGATATAGCTTAACAATAACCATTTGTGATCCATCTTGACGGCCAAACAATGATTGGAAATCTGGCCAATCCAAGGAAATCATTGAATCATCCTGCTTATTCCCCAACGAGCGCAATACTCCTGTTACTTCAAAGCTACGACCACTAATTCTTATTTTGTCCCCCGGTTTTAATCCAGGCAAAAGATCACGAGGGACAATATTGCCTACTAAGGCTTGACGTCTGTCTCTTTCTGGCCAATATCCTTCGACCAAGCTCCATCCTAGATTTTCTCGATAAACTTGAGCAGCCGTCTCCCAGGGAGAGCCGTAAATGATCACGGTTTTACTGAGTTCGCCATAACGGATTACTTCTGACCCCCAAGCAGTTGGAACAACAGTTTCAACTCCTTGAGCTCGAGTGATTGCCTCAATATCAGCTTGGCTCAGCTCTGAGCCACCCATAAAAGTAGTCATCATATCCTCCATCTCACCAGGCATAACCATGATTATCTCCCCGCCCATCATTCTTAATTCTCCCATGACCGATTCTTTTAAGCCCTCACTTAAAGACAAAAGAGAAACAACTAGAAAAACTCCTATCACAATACCCAAAATAGTTAACCAGCTTCTTAATGGCCTTCCTCTTAAATTCCTTAAAGCGATTTTAAAATAGACTAATTTCATTTTTAATTGGCCGGACGCCGATCAATAATCTGCCCATCTTTTATTTCCACTATTTCCTGACCATAATGAGCAATATTAATATCATGCGTAACAATCACTACTGTTTTGCCTCTTTGGTTGAAATCAGTAAATATATCCATTATTTTTTTACCCGTTCGACTGTCAACATTACCGGTCGGTTCATCGGCTACAATAATATCGGGATCGTTAATTAAAGCTCGGGCTAGAGCCACTCTTTGTTGTTCTCCTCCAGACATTTCGGTCGGTCGATGCATTAATCGATGACCTAGCTCTAGGGCATCTAATAAAGACCTGGCTCGAGCTTGACCGACATTCTCTGGGATTCCCCGAAAAAGCAATGGAATAGATACATTGTCCAAAGCATTCAAATTAGAAAGAAGGTTGAATTGTTGAAAAACAAATCCAATTTTCTGCCCCCTAATTTCGGCTAAACGATCTTGTTTAAAGCCGGAAACATCTTGATCCTCTAAAAAAACCTTACCTTTAGTCGGAGTATCTAGACAACTCATAATATGAAGCAAGGTAGATTTGCCCGAACCGCTAGGGCCTAGAATAGATACAAAACTACCCGCTTCGACCTCAAGATCTACCCCCCTCAAAACCATCAGATCGACCGAACCCATCCGATAAGATTTGTAAACATTTTCCAGTCTGATCAACATTAGCGGACAATCACTTTTTCGCCAACCGTTAAGCCAGAAACAATCTCTACCCGAAAACCCTCTCCTCTCATTCCGACCTCTATCTCTCTTTCTTCAACTTGTTTTAAATCAGTCAAAATACGAACAAACATCCGCCCATCTTTATCGATAAGAGCACTTTCGGGAACAGTTAAAACATTTTCTTTTGATTCCAAAATAATTTTAACATCAGCCGTCAATCCAGTTTGCAAATTATCAAAAGAATCATCATTTAGTTCAATTTTAATTGGATAATAAACAACATTATTAATCAATCGACTTGAAGAATCGATAAAAGAAACCTGACCGAATAATTTCATATTCGGAAAAGCAACTAATTCAATTTCTGTTTTTTGCCCAACTTTAACTTGACCAATATCTCCTTCATAAATATCAACTTCTATCTGAAAAGAAGCTGACGGCCTTAGCTTGACCACTGCTTGGCCCAATTGAGCTGTTTCACCTCTCTGCTTCAATATTTCAACCACTCGACCACGGAAAGGTGCTTTCAGAACAGCTTCGCTTAGTCGCCTCTCCATTAATTTAACTTCGGCTTGAGCTTGTTTGACTCGAGCTGAATAAAGAACTTCATCTTCTGCCCGAGGGGGGCTACTCTTTATCTCCCATTGAGCTAAGGATAATTCATAATTACCCTGAGCTGTTTCTACTTGTCTTTCCATGTTTTGAATAGCCCTCTCAGCTGATTTAATTAAAATATCGCTATTCACCCAATGTGCGCTGATTGATTGTTGATGAGCCATCAAAGAAGCTAAAATGCTATTGATTGATGTCTTTTCGGTATTAAGCAAAATTAAATCTTCAGAACTAAAACCCAAAACTTTCACTGTATTAAGAGCGCTTTTAACATCTTCTATCGCATCAATCGTGGCTATTAAAGCCAAGTCTATCTCTTCGATCGTATCAGCTTGATCTACCGACTCTCTGGCCCCACCAAAATAGTTCAACAAAGAAGCTTTACTCCAATAAATTGAGTTTTTCGCTCCAACTAAAGAGAGAGCCGCCTGCCCCCTAGCTGCCGAAAGGGCCAGAGCATCACTTGTCCCTGTTGGAAAATATTCTTGTTGGATGTCAATTAGAAAAAGTAAGCTATTCAACCCGGTGTCAATCGCTTGCTTAGCAGTGCTTAGAGCGCCGTCATATAATCCATTTCTTTCAACCAACACCTTTCTCTCAGTTTCTGCTTTCTCGTCTTCAGCTTCAAGCAGGGAATGGCGAGTATTATTCAAAGATATTTCGGCATTTTGAAGAGATACTTGATAATAATTTAGCTCTTCAATCGATAGTCCGGTTAATAATTTTTGATAATCAGCTTGAGCTAAAACTAGGCTTTCCTGGGCTCTTTCAAGCTCAATTATCAGAGCTCCTCGATCAAAAGATATCAACGACTGTCCAGCATCAACTTCTTCTCCTTCGAGGACATACAATTCATCAATCTGTCCGCTTTGATTAAAACTGAGAAAAACTTCTTTACCTTGTTGAACCGTTCCTGTTTCTGACAAATAATTAGCTAAATCTTGATGGTCAATTTCCTGAACAACAAAATTATTTTCTCTTTTTGAGCCAAGATAATAACTCAAAAACAAAACCACAACCAAAATGATCAAGAAAATGAAAATAGCTTTTCTTTTATTCTGAATTAACCATTTAAACATAATAAAGATATTTTAACAGATATCTTCTTCGTTAGAAAGACGAATTTTACCATTTAAACACCGACCTAACTATTAATATCCCCCTCATGCCATCAAAATAAAAGCCCTCCGAAGAGAAGCCCGAAGGCAACGCATCGAAGGGTATGCTTATACTAGCAAAGTCTATTTTTTTGTCAAGGGGTTTTAGAATTGGAACGCCTCATTTGACTAAATTCCTTTAATTCTGATTCTTTCCTACCAAGATGATCATTTTCCATTGATGTTAAAAATAACAGAGAACACACTATTCGCTTATATCAGAAGAAGTAAAAACCGACACCTTCGTTGAAACACTCCTCTCTTATCAGATTCTAGGCCGACGGAAACACCAGGGGAATCCCCAGCTCATCTTAAGCTTAAAGGATTACAACTTGTGATATTGTTGTTCTATAAACCTGAACGCGTATCACGTGTATCCGGACCCATATACGGCATCAAGCCTATACCTTTAAACGACAACTTGTTCACAGTCTTTTTAGTATTTCAGCATATTCTTCAACTCCCATTTCTAATATCCTTAGATTATTTCTGATAACAAAAACCGGTATTTCCGTATCTTTAGGAAAAACAATCGGCCTTTTGAGTCCCGACCTTCCATAGATTAAATGGTCACCCCGGGTTCTCTTGTAAGTGCATCCGATGAATTTTAGAAATTTCTCAAACTTTTTCCAATGAATGGGAGATATTTTAGGCATAGACGCTTATCTCTTGCGACTCTTGGGAAATTATCATCGAAGGAGTCCATCGCCGGCGCACCTTCCGCCAACCCAATTCTCTCAAGACCTCATCCATTGTCCCCTGTTCTGATATCTCTTCAAAAAAAGCGGAGGAAGCTTCCATAAAACGTTTTTGAGCTTCTTTATATGTTTTACCCGAAGTTGACAGATCAATGGCCGGAGAATAGGCCACAAACCTATTGCCCTCTTTAATAAAAGAAACTGGCAAAGAAAAAGTTAACTTTGTTTTAGTCATCTTTTAGGCTTAATTTCACTACCTAAAGTTTAACAGACTGCTAGGGTCTGTCAATTTAAAACATTAGGCTGTTTTTCACCCTCAAATCCCGATATTTCATTTTGTTGAATAAAAAATATCTAATTTGATTGAATCTTGCCAAACAAGACATGGTTGGTCAATCCCTCTTTTTCTGCCCCAAGAATATTATATGATTATCTATTCCTTTAATTATCTCCAAGAGCAATATTTTATCGATAAAAAAATGTCCTCCAAAAAGCTATCCGAAGATAACTAATTAAAGGACATTGTCATTATAGCTGACCCTGTTTCTTTGTCAAGCAGTATTTTCAGAAAACTCAGTATCGTTTTTCTTTTTTCCAAGACCCTTTTCTTATTCACAACTCTTTAATCTTTCTATCTCATTATCAATAAAATTAATCACTTCTCTCTTAAGATGCTTTCTAATGTGCTGAAATTGATCCGGATCAAGCAAAACATTTAAGTCTTCGTCTAGTTTTTGATCACTTACTTTTTCTATGATAAAGCTTTTTAATTTCTGAAGATATTCTTGAGAGGACAAACCCGTTCTCTCTTGAATTACTTCAGATCGATAGCCAAGACCTTGCATAAAAAAATGATGGATATCATAGATATCGCGGCCGGCGATACTCTTCCTCTGTCGATAACGATCAGTCGGAGCAATCAGTTTGTGGGCAAACATCGTTTCGGGCGATTGACAAATAGCTGTTCGACCAATCGCCTCCAAATATAATGGAGTATATTGATTAGCCTCATAGATTTCGTCTAATATATCTAGTTTTATCATATTCCTTTCATTTTCAGGAGCTGGATACCTCAAAAAGAATTGTAATGCTTTTTGGCTTTTATCTTTTATTTCTAAATTAAGCCTATCGAATATTTCGGCTAATCTCTGGCGACATTGCGCACGATCGGCCTGCTCAGAAAGATCAAAATCTAAATCAACTGAAAATCGGTCCAATAAACCCATTAATCGAGCACAAGTTCCTCCTTTAAACAAAAATTTTTGAGCTAAATACTTGTCATCCAAAATTTCTGATAACAAACGATGCAGTTGCGTTTCGTGCCGAGCATTTTCTCTGTTTAAAACCATGTTAATAACCTATTTTATTTTTTATTTTCTCAACTTGTTTCCAATTTATTAAATTTGGAGCATCAAAATGATAATGTGAATTATAATAAAGCAAATCCGCTACAGCCCTCTCAACAGAAGCTATCCGCCCCTGGCTAGTAACGCTTATGCCCGCCTCATTGTATAAAAATTCCTCTTTTAAGCAACGGACTAAAAAGCTATGATTCGTTATTTTGAATTGGCGACTTAAATTAGAAACTAAGGTTATCTTTTTTATTTGCTGAAAGATAATTCCATTTTGAGCCAGAACACTTTCTGTGCTCAAATAGCCATAGCGACGAAGAGAAGATAGCCCCAGCAAAACCGGGTCAATCTCCAAAATTGGAACCGTTGCGTAAAATCCCCGATGAATTCGATAAAGAATTCCTCTTTGGATATAGCGCTTAATCGTTGTATGAAGAGTATTCTCTTTCTCTATTCCCCAAAGCACTGCTAAATCCTGGGCATGATAGAGACTTCGACCATCTTGCATCAGTTTCTGAATTTTTGTATCCCTCATTTTTGTTCTCATGTTATCCTGTACACTTATGTACAGGATAACATAATGGTCAATACTGTCAATTCTCAATAAAAAATGCCTTTCCATGATAAACTCGAAGAAAGCTCATTAAAGGAAATTGTCACTATTACTAACTCCTGTCTTGTTGGTCGAAATTACCGAATAATATAAAACGGACCTAGCGAACACTAGTCGTTGATATTTAGACGACTTAATATCCTAAATCCATTAATAACCGCATCGCAAACAAAGTTTTCAAGTTGATCAAATTTATTATCAGCCTGAGCCTGAAAAAGATATTTATAATAAAACTGTTTCTGGCTTTTCTGAATTATGGCCGGAGCCAACCCTCTCTCTAAAAGCATCGCATTCATTAAAAGGCGTCCCGTTCGGCCATTTCCATCAGAAAAAGGATGAATCTGCTCAAAGCGACTATGAATATCAACCACTAGTTCAATATCATTGCCTTTCTTATCGTTGATATTTGACATTAATTCAAAAATCAAATTGGGGATTTTAATATAATTAGCCGTCGGTAAATTAACCCCGACAATACGAACAGCATGGCGTCGATACTGACCGGCATCAGATCTAATCCCGTTCATTAAAATCGAATGTAGCTTTAATATGAATTCCTGATTAATTTTTTTGCTTTTGGCGACATAGTCAAATAAATAAATTAAAGCCGCCTGATGGTTCTTAGCCTCTAGATGTTCAACTAAAGATTTATTAGGCAAAACAACATCATCAAAAATTATCGCGGCCGTTTCTGGTTCAGTTAAGGTGCTTCCCTCTATGCTATTAGTGTGATAAGTCAACTTTAAAACAAAATCGCTTTTGATGTCAGGATTATCAAGAATTTTAGAAACAATATTTGGATGTTTCAATGATTCTTCTTTCAAGACCTGTTTTTTAGCTAATAGCTCTTTCGGCTCAACCGTTTTCTGCCCCGTAACCTCTAAAAAAAGATGATTAATCGCTTCTTGGGCCCCGGGTCGAGGAATTGACTTGCCGTTCCACCAATTATTAAAGGCAACAAAAGAAACCCCTAATCTCTCGGCTAATTTTGTCTGACTCAGCCCTAGGTTCTTTTGAATTATCTCTAATTTTTGACGAATTGTTTTCATAACCTTATAATAACAAACTTTATAAAGTTAGTCAAAATATCAATAACTTTATAAAGTTGTAAATAGCATCTTATTTCCTGTAATAAAATCTATTTTATTTTTAAATAAAAAAATGTCCTCCAAAAAGCTATCCGAAGATAACTAATTAAAGGACATTGTCATTATAGCAGACTCTGTTTCTTAGTCAAGCAGAAATTTATTATTCTAGCCCACTCCAACAAAATTCAAATAGTTATCACGATTAATAATTTGATAGCTAGCATTGGGATAATTTTCTTTCCATGCTCCCGGAATTTTTTTCTGGCCAGAAGACCATTTAATTTCAAAACCAAATAGTTGACCGTCTCTTTCCTCGATTAAATCAATTTCTTGACCAGCATAAGTTCGCCAAAAATAACTGAAATTTATCTTTTGGCGAAAAGCCATGCTTTTAAATCGCTCCATTAAAACAAAGTTCTCAAATAAAACTCCCTGGTCGTTTCTTCGATCAAGTGAATTAAATTGAGAGATAACCGCATTGCGCATGCCGTTATCATAGAAATAATATTTACTTTTAGAAGAAATTTCTTTTCTTAAATTGCGACTAAAACCACCAAGTTTTTTTATGACAAAAGATTTTTCCAGAATATCTAAGTATCGACCGACCGTTTTAACATCTAAACTAACCTGGGTAGCTAATTCATTCAGAGAAACCTCGTTTCCTATCTGGAAAGCCAGCAATTTCAGCAAATCAATTAATTGACTTGGCGCTTTAATTTTTTCTAAAGAAAATACGTCTTTCAGTAAATAAGAACTGGCTAGCTCTTCTAACGTTTCTATTTTTTGCTGGCGTTTACCGAGAGTAACCACTTCTGGATATGACCCAAAAACTAGAAAATCCTCTAAATCATTTTTTAATTCAAATTTATTGTATTTATCCAGAAGCTCTGTTTGAGAAAAGGGAAAAAGAGTAATTGTCTTTTTTCTCCCAGTTAGGGGTTCGCCCACTTGTTGAGACAAGCCAAAGGAAGAAGAACCAGTGGCGACAACAATTAAATCGGGCCTCTGATCAACTAAGATCTTAAGGCCCAGGCCAATATTGGGAATTTGTTGAGCCTCGTCAATAGCTATTAGCTGATAGCCCTCAACATATCCTAGTATTTTAGAAAAATCCCCCGATCCCAGAACCTCTCGAGTGATAACGTTATCGCCAGAGTCCAGTTTGTGTCTTAACTTGGTCCGTGATAGGAAATCATTTAATAGCGTCGTCTTTCCTGATCGACGCGGACCGTAGATAACTAAAACCTTTCCTGGTTTTACCAGTTTTCCAAGCCGGTATTGTCTTTTTATAAAGGTATTTTGATTCCACATATTAATAGTAATTTATGGATTTACAATCCACATATTAACATATCACTATTTCCGTGTCAATAAGTCTGAACAAAAAGCACCTATTTTTAAAATTAGATTATCGAGAATAGAAA
>CAYZEC010000004.1:0-9676 GCA_964477715.1 uncultured Candidatus Saccharibacteria bacterium
ATTAATTCTTGTCCATCTCGGATGACCGTTGCCTTCGTTTCAATAAAGTTTTTTAAAGCAGCTAAGGTATTCTGGGCTCGACCTTCTTGAACCGCTCCGATAATTGCATTAAAAACCAAAACTGCTAAAACAATAAAACTGTCAATATAATCTCCTAGGAGAAAGAATATGACGCTTGCCCCTAAAAGAACATAAATCAAGGGGCTTTGAAATTGATGTAAAAATATCTTTAAAACACTTTCGGGCTGGCTTTCGGGCAACTTATTAAATCCTTTTTGGATAAGTCTCTTTTGAGCCTCTTTTACGGTTAAGCCGCTAACTCTTGTTTTTGTTTCGACCAAAACCTGGTCTGGCTTAAGATTGTGCCAGTAAATTTTATCTTTTTTCAAGGATTTAATTTGATTTTGCACTTTTTAACCGAATTCTAATATTGGTCGGGGTACCGAGATTTGAACTCGGGCTAGAGCCACCCGAAGGCCCCGTGCTCCCGCTACACCATACCCCGTTATTTAACGTGAAATTTTTCTCGGATAGAAAGATCAGCCTCTTCTCTAACCTTTTCAATCTCGCTTTTAGATTGTAATGCTTTTTGAGCTAATTTTCCATCTGGAAGAACTCCTAATTTTCGAGCCTCTTCTGTTAGAATTTCTTTTTTATTTTGTTTTGGATCCTCTAAAACTTGTTCCAGTAAAATACTTAATATCTGTCCTATTTTAGGTCCCGGCTTGATCTTTAAAAGATCAATAATATCATGACCATTAATGGCCAGCATTTCGACAGAAATAGGATCTTGGGCCAACCGCTCAATAATGTATTCTAGGTGCCTTAATTTGTAGGGCTTAGCCTTCGGAACCCCTGATCCAATTCGATCAGCCAGCCTAACTTGAATTAACTCAGGCATGTTTTCATAACCAACTTGGCGAATTAGTTTCCGAACCGAAGACTCGCCAACCTCATCAACATTATAATAAAAAAGATGATAACGAACGAGCCGAACGATTTTTCTAATATCTCGAACTGGAAACTTAAGGCGTCGCAGAATTCGATCAGCCATTTTTGCTCCGACTACTTCATGATTATAGAAAGTAGCCTCTTCTCCTTGACCAGATTTAGTTGCTGGTTTACCAATATCATGTAGTAGAGCAGCTATCCTAACGGTTAAACTAAAATTCTGTTCAGCCGCATAACCCAAAGAACGAATAGCATGTTCGTAAATGCTATAAATATGATGCTTGTTTTGATCAACCTGGTAACCTTCTTCAAGCTCCGGAATAATATAAGATAATAAGCCCACTCTTCTTAAAACTTCTATTCCTGCTGCCGCCCGAGTACTCATTATTATTTTTATCAGCTCTTCTCTGATTCTCTCAGCTGAAATATTTTTAAGCAACGAAGAATTCTTTTGAACTGCTTTTAATGTTTTTTCTTCTATTTCAAAGTCAAGTGTTGTTGACAACCTGACTGCTCTCAACATTCTAAGCGCATCTTCTTGGAATCTTTGACTGGCATCACCAACTGCTTTTATAACTTGACGCTCAAGGTCTTCTTGGCCTTGGTAGGGATCAATTATTTCAACCGAATCGCCATCTAACCCCAAAGCCATAGCATTTATAGTAAAATCTCGACGGGCTAAATCTTCTTTCAAGTCATCGATAAAATCAATTTTATCTGGATGACGCTGATCATGATAATCCCCCTCAATTCGGTAAGGCATAACTTGAATTTCTTTTAAGCTTTCATCCTCGCTATCGGTTAGCACCGTGACCATTCCAAAATCATTATCGATAAAATGTCGCTTAAAGAGAGAAGCAATTTGAGGAGGACGCGCATTGGTTGTAATGTCCCAGTCATTTGGTTTTTTCTTTAAAATCAAATCACGGACGCATCCGCCAACTAAATAGGCTTCAAATCCATTATTCTTTAAAACTAAAACTACTTCTTTAACTTGTTCGGGAATAATCATGACCACATCTTAACTAAATAAAGCACTTGTTTCAATTGACCGGCCCCTGGCTTTGTGATTAAATAAGCTAGCTCGGCGCCCGTAGCTCAATCGGATAGAGTGAATGCCTTCGAAGCATTAGGTTGCAGGTTCGAGTCCTGCCGGGCGCACTATGAGTCATTGATGAGCCCCCATAACTCAATGGTAGAGTAGTTGCCTCTTAAGCAATTAGTTCTAGGTTCGAATCCTAGTGGGGGCACTAATTAAAATAATTTTATGAACGAAACAACCGAAAAAAAGAATCCTGACACTGGCTCGGCTACTGCTCAAATAGCTGTTGCTGATAAGCGTTTGGAAAATCTAAAAAAACATCTTGAGAAAAATCCAAAAGATAAACATTCTCGACGAGGACTATTGGGCTTACTTAGTCGTCGTCGCAAAAACTTAAAATATCTCGAGAAGCATAATAAATGAAAAAATCTAAAGAACAGAAAGTTGCTGTTTTCATTGATGTTCAGAATCTTTATCACACCGCTAAAAACGCTTACAAGACTCGAGTCAATTTTGGACAAATTCTTCGAACGTCAGTTGAAGGGCGTCGATTAATTCGAGCTTTCGCTTATGTCATTCGAACCAAGAGTGGTGAAGAAAAAGCTTTTTTCGATGCTTTGTCGGAACTAGGAATTGAAATTCGAAGTAAAGATTTGAAAGAATTTTACAGTGGAGTTAAGAAAGCTAATTGGGATGTGGGATTAGCCGTAGATGCTATTCGCGTTGCTCCAGGAGTTGATACAATCGTGATCATCTCCGGCGATGGAGACTTTGCCCCCATGGTTGAATATCTCAAAAATCAAGGTAAGCGCGTTGAGGTTGTTGCCTTTGGAAAAACAACCGCCCAAGAATTAATTGAGGTTGCTGATGAATTTATTAATCTTGATCAGGATTCCGGAAAATATCTGATGAAAGAAAAGTTCTATAGCCGCCTGGTCAAAAACTAATATTATGATAGGAGAAAAACAATTTAAAAAAGAAATAGGAGGACAAGAATTTGAAGTTAAAATTGGAAAAATAGCCGATCAAGCAAATGGAAGTGTCTTAGTTCGACAAGGAGAGACTACTGTTATGGCCACTGTTTGCTTGGGCAGTAATCAGCATGGAAAAGATTATTTTCCTTTAACCGTAGATTATGAAGAACGCTTTTATGCCGCCGGAAGAATTCTCGGATCGCGATTTATGCGAAGAGAAGGGCGCCCGACAGATGAAGCAACCTTAACAGGTCGACTGATCGATCGATCGATCCGACCACTCTTTCCAAAAGAATTGAAAAGAGAAGTACAGGTTATTATTACTGTTCTTTCATTTGATGGGATTAATGATCCAGATGTTCCCGGAATACTCGGAGCATCATTAGCTTTATCCCTTTCTGGAGTTCCATGGGATGGACCACTGGCTGGATGCCGACTCAGTCACCTAGATAATCAATGGATTATTAACCCTTCCTATGAGCAACAACAAAAAGCTACCCTCTCCCTAACCATTACAGCAGTTGAGGGGCCGAATGAAATGCTCATCAATATGATCGAAGCAGCTGGACGAGAAGCCGATGAAGATCTTGTGAATAAAGGCATCTCCGAAGCTAAGGCAATTTTTGAATCATTGATTCAATTTCAGAAAGAGATTATTAATGATTGTCACCCAGAAAAAATTAGCTTACCTGAAGTTAAAGAAGTTTTAGAAGCTGAAAAGATTAATGAGATTAAAGAATTCATTAATCAAAAAATAAATAGCTATTTCCCCGTCAAAGCCGATCAAGAATTGAAAGAAGTTCTTTTTGAATTACGCCAATCGGTTGAAGAATTTTTAAATGAACATTATCTTGAGCATTTGGGAATCGGTTTCGATTTGCTTGAACAAGAAATTTCTAATTTTGTTCGCCGACAAGCCCTAGATCACGAAGTTCGCCTCGATGGTCGAAAGCTGAATGAAATCAGACCTTTGAATGCCGATGTTGCTTTAATCCCTCGAGTTCATGGATCGGGATTGTTCCAGCGCGGATTAACAAAAGTCATGTCTGTCGTCACGCTTGGGCCAACCGGAGATCATCGAAAACTAGAAGGGATGGAGGTTATTGAAGAAAGACGCTTTATGCATCATTATAATTTCCCTCCTTTTTCAACCGGTGAAGTTCGTCCACTTGTTGGAACCAAAAGAAGAGAAATCGGTCATGGTTATTTGGCCGAAAAAGCGCTCGATCCCTTAATTCCCGACATGGATCAGTTTCCCTACACTATCAGAATTGTTTCTGAGTGTTTGTCATCAAATGGTTCAACCTCTATGGCTTCAGTTTGTGCCTCTTCTCTTTCTCTAATGGATGCCGGTGTTCCAATTAAAAGTCCCGTAGCCGGTATTTCGATTGGCTTAATCACTGAAAATGATAATTATAAGCTGTTAACTGATGTTCAAGGAGTTGAAGACCATTATGGAGATATGGACTTCAAGGTTGCCGGAACTAGTCGGGGCATAACCGCTATGCAGGTTGATGTTAAGATAAGAGGATTGACGGCTAAAATAATTAGCGACGCGCTTGCTCAAGCTCGAGAAGCTCGAGAAATAATTCTTAAAAAGATAACTGAAGCTTTGCCCGAACCAAGGAAAGCATTATCTCCTTGGGCTCCTAAGATTATGAGCGGGCAAATCAATCCCAGCAAAATTGGGCTGGTTATTGGCCCTGGCGGAAAGACTATTAACGGAATGATTGCTAAATATGGCGTAACCATCGATATTGAAGAAGACGGTCACGTTTATGTTGCCGGAACAAATGAGGAAAATGCTAAATCAGCTTTGAATGAAATCATGAACATGACTCACGAAACTGAGATTGGCGAAGAATTTCAGGGAACGGTTAGTCGTATTTTTAATTTCGGAGCTATGGTAGAATTTTTACCAGGACAAGAAGGATTGGTTCACATATCTCAGTTTACTCCCGAACGAATTAATCGCGTTGAAGATGTTGTGAAAATAGGAGATGTTATTCCCGTTAAAGTTACTGAAATAGATGAAAAAGGAAGGATAAATCTCTCTGCTAAAGCAGCTGGATTTAAGCCTTCGAAACCATTGAATACTCAAAGAGTCGATCGGCCTAAGCGCTAAATAAAATATGCCCTCCTCTAAATTGCAAAATGTAATCATTCGGACTATGAGAAGTGATTTGGAGTTTTTAGGATCGAGGGGAGCTTCGGCAGTTATCGAAAAATCTCCCGATCAGGCAGAAGAAATTTTAAGAAGAGCTCAGTCGGCTATTCGTCAGGCCGAAACTGAAAGAGGTGTCGCTCGCTCCGCTCCTAAGCAAAAAATTACTGAAGGGCCGTCAACGCCTCCTGAACAAGACTTGAATGTGCTTCAGGAAAAAGTTCAGCAAAAAACCGAAGCAGAAAGAAAGAGGCAAGAAGAAGAGGCTCGGCTAGAAGCAGAAAGAAAGAGGCAAGAAGAAGAGGCTCGACTAGAAGTAGAAAAGAAACGATGGGAAAAGATTCTTTCCGAAGCTGAAACAACAGCTCAATCTTGGAATATCTTCGGAGACCTTGAAGATGCTGAAAAAAATTCAGAATTATTAGCACTGAAAGAACAAAAGATTGAATCTATTCAACTAGAATTAAAAAATTTTCCAGTTCAAGAAAAATCGATCCTACCAAACAAGAAGAATGCTTTTGATCGAAAGAAGCAACTAGAGGAAGAATATCAAAAGTTATTAAGCCGACTTAATGAAGTTAAGCAATCTCGCGAAAATATTGAACAGCTGGAAGAAAAGGCTCGCTCCGGAAAAGAAAGAAGAAGGTATGAAGAGAAACGATGGCAATTAGCTAATCGCCAAAGGGCGATTGAGCAGGAAAAATGGAACAAGAAAGACGAATTAGCTGAAGTTAGTGCTACCCTGAATAAAATGGAGGAACAATTTTCAGGATTAGAAGCCCAAAAAGAACAGTTAACCGCAAAACTGCAGGAATTAGATTTCGAAAGACAAGAAATTTTAATGAAGCAAGAAAAGAATCAGATTCGACAAAAACTTATTGAATTAAGTTTGTCGAAAGATAAGCCCGTTCGCTTGATTGAAAAATTAGAAAATCAAAAAGATGAGTTGCGTTCTGAATTAAGGCCTATCTTAGCCGATGAAAGACGAATCGAGGGGAAAGAGCTTGAATTAAAAAAGAAAATTGAAAATGCTGTTGATGATAACCAAAAAAGAATTTTAACTGAAGAGCGCTGGCAAGTCGAAAAAGAAAGAGAAAAGATTGAGAAAAATCGTTGGCAAATCGAACAGAAAGCAATTCTCTTAAGAGATCAGCATCGTCAAGCTTCCGCTCCTTATCAAGATATTTTAAATAAAGAAAAGGAGTTATATCAGAGACTAAGAGATATTGATGTTTTAATCGCTTATGGCATTGAGCGAGGTCAGAAAAAACTAGATGAGCGCGCCAAAAAGATAAAAGAAATTAGAACCTTAAAATCACCTCAGGCTATAAATTTTTCAGACAAAACTTCTGACAAAGCGATCTACCCTCCCGATCAGTCCACTCCGCCCTCAACTCCGAAAATTAAGCTAGAAGAAGGGCCTAAAAAACATCCACCCAAAATAGAAGAAAAGGAGGATGCTGAAATTCCTTTTGAAGAGCCCAAGATACCTGGACCAGCTCCTAAGATCGTTTCTAAGCGACCCACAGAGCATTCCGTTTCGGACGAATTAGAAGAAAAGAAAAAGATAGCTCGACAAGCATTAGAAGAAGAGATGATTGAGCGTAGAAAAGCTATGGAGCAAAAACAAGCTGAAATTGAAAAAGAAAGACAAGCTGTGGTTTCTCCGCCTCTAGAACAAAAACCCGAGCAAAAAGAATCTCTTTCTACATCCATGCCTGATCCGGAAAAGCCTAAAAATTCTCGAGAAGCCTTTATGGATAATTTAATGGCTTCAGCTAGTCAAGAAGAAATTGAAAGAGAAAAATTCTTAAAAAGAGTTCGTGGAGAAGAAGAGTTGCCCGCACCCCCGCGAGAAGGAGCGACAACTCAAGAAGGAGTTATTTTTCGTCCTGTGCCACAAAGCCCCGACAAGGGCCACAAAATAATCTCTCGAGTTTTAATAGTTTTATTGATTATTGGCTTAGGAGTAGTAGCTTATTTGATCCTCCGGGGATATTTATTATAAAAAAGACGGCTTTTAAATTATTAGCCATCCTGTTTTTTGTTTTTTAAATTTATTTAGAAACTAATATAGCTACCAACGGAATAACGAGCTAATGGATTAGTCGCTCCTCGAACATCGAAATGAAGGTGGCATCCGGTTGATCGACCGGTTGTTCCCATGCGACCGATTTCTTGCCCTTGGACAACAGATTGCCCTGGAGCAACCATAATTTGAGACAAGTGACCATAATAAGTCACGACCCCATTAGGATGAATAATCTGCACCCTATTGCCACCGATTGAAATATATCCGGCTCTTTGAACTGTGCCCGAAGCAGCAGCATAGATTGGTGTTCCACAATTATTAGCGATATCAATTGCATTGTAATAATGTAGTCCTTGGGTGATTCTTCCGGCTGTTGGTTGAATAAAATAAGAAGAAGCGATTGGCTGCTGTGCGATTATTCTGGGTTGAGCTGGTTTTTCCCCTCCAGGAATAATCAATAAGTCCCCAACGAAGATTGAGTTTGCGTTATTCATCTGATTAAAAGAAAGGATCTCTGATTCTTTTGCTCCATAATCTTTAGCAATTTGACCCAGTGTTTCATTCTTGCTGACTAGGTGAAGCACCCCTGAAACAGGTAATATGATTAAGCTATCACCCGCCTTAAGGATGTCTGTTGATTTGAGATCATTGCTCCAGAGCATTGTATCAATTGAAACATTGAATTTTTCAGCTAAGCTTGAGATTGTATCGCCCGACTCAATAATATAATTAAAAGTTTGACTGCGATAATCATATCCCCCCTCAATTAAGGTTGCTAATGTCTGACCCGAAATATTAGGTGAGATTGAAACTTGCATGCTCTCACCCTGAATTAAGCTCACGTTAGAAAAAGAAAAAGTTTCCGCTTTGTCTAAAGCCGAAACGAACTCGCTTGAAGAACTCAATTCGTAGCGATCAAACATTAACTCGGCCGGCGAGGAAGGCCAGAGAACAATTATTAATAAAACCATCGCGAGAGCTAAGAAAGAGACTTCCGCTCTCTTGGATAGATGCATAACGATCTCTACTTTAGCGAAAATACTTTTTATGTCAAGCAAGTTATCCCCAATGTCTCAAAATTTAAAAGAAATTACCCAATTTGAACTAAGGAATCGAGGGTTGACCCCCCAGAAACATCTTGGGCAAAATTTTTTAATAAATCCCAATATTTTAGATAAAATTATTTTGGCTGCTAAGCTAAAAGATAATGATTCAGTTTTAGAAATTGGAGCGGGGTTGGGAATATTGACTCAAGCTTTAGCTGAAAAGTCTCGAAAAGTTAGAGCTATCGAAAAAGATCCTCATTTAGTTAAAATTCTTAAAGAAAAATTCGCCAATTGTCCCAAAATAGAAATTCTAGAAGAAGATGCTCGACTATTCCTGAAAGAAGATCCCGACTTATCAAGTTATAAGGTGGTCGCTAACTTACCTTTTTATTTAACTTCTCCCCTGATTTTTGGACTAATGGGTCTAACACGCCCTCCTTCAGTTATTGTCATAATGATCCAAAAAGAAGTAGCCGAACGTATTTGTGCTCAACCCCCAAAAGCTAATCGTTTGGCTGTTATTTGCCAATTTCGGGGTAGTTGTCAAATTATTTGCCAAGTACCACCCATAGACTTTTGGCCCGTTCCTGAAGTTTCAGCTATTGTTTTAAAAATTTCTGAAATCAAAAACTATTCTTTCGATCCTCAATTATTACGATTAATTAATGCTGGTTTTGCTGCTCCAAGAAAAACATTAGCCAATAATTTATTGTCTCTACGTATTGATAAAGAATTCTTGACTCAATGTGGTTTCCCAGAAAAAATAAGGGCCGGCGCATTAAAAAAAGAGGACTGGATTCATCTGCGAAATTGTTTTCTGGAAAAGAAAAATGCTATAATTGAAACAATATGAGAATCAAGCTTCTGTCAAAAAAACTCATTATTCCTTTAATTATTCTGGTTTTATTGGGATTGATCATTGCCCCTATTTTAATTGGCGCAGAGGATGCTGAATTTGGAAGAGCTTTTGAAGGATTCGAAAACTATACTGACACCTCAACGGGCGGAGGATTGGTTGGTTGGCTAAAAAACATAGGCAAAGATCTTGTAAAATCTCTCGTCAGTTTAATTTTTTCAATTTTCATCGGTATCGGCCTCGGGTTTGTGTCTTTGAGCCAATTAATCTTTTCTTGGATAAGTGACCCTAATTTCATATCAGTTTCTTTCACCGGCCCAGATAATTATTTTGTTTATGGAAATTGGATATTTGTCCGAAATTTCGCCAATATCGGAATAATTTTAGGCCTGGTTTATACTGGGTTAAGAACGGCTCTTGATATTTCCACCCGTCAGACAAAAACAACTTTACTTAAACTCATTGCTATTGCCTTTTTAGTAAACTTTACCCCTGCCCTGCTCGGTTTAATCATTGATGCCTCTCATATCGCTATGGATTACTTTTTGGCTGAAGGAGGAAAAATTGATTTTTTCTCAGAAATTAAATCAGCTGTGGGCTATATCGCAAAT
>CAYZEC010000005.1:0-17127 GCA_964477715.1 uncultured Candidatus Saccharibacteria bacterium
CACTAAAACTATTAAGGAAATAATAAACACTACTCCCCACAGAATAAGCATATTTTATGAAAATTAATTAAGTTTTTAAATCTGAAGCTATTTTAATGAATAATTTACATGATTGGCGGAGAGAGTGGGATTCGAACCCACGGGCCCCTTACGGGGCACGGCTTTCCAAGCCGTTCCATTGAGCCGCTCTGGCATCTCTCCCTATTTTTTCTCCATTAATCGACGAATTCTTTCTTCAACTGGTGGATGAGTAGAAAATAATCCCACCATCCAATTTTTACTTTGCTTTTCCTTAAAAGGAGAAGTAATGAATAAATGAGCACTACTTGTATCAGCTCGACTTAATTGGCTTGAATCACTTGATATCTTAGCTAAGGCCTTGGCTAGTCCTTCTGGATAACGGGTCAACAAGGCCCCCGAAGCATCAGCTAAAAACTCTCTTCTTCGAGAAACCGATGCCTTGATTACGGCCGCTGCTAATGGGGCCAAGATTAAGCCCACTAAGCCCACAATTAAAATAACCAGATTATTGTCTTTACTGCGATTCCCTCGATAAAAACTCATTCTCAGAGCTAAATTGGAGATCATAGCAATGGCGCCAACCAAAACAATGATTACTGTTCCCAATAGAATATCTTTATTCTTAATATGAGCTAATTCATGCGCAACCACCCCTTCTAATTCCGAACGATCAAGCTTATCCATTAATCCTCGTGTAACCACCACTGTCGCATGCTTCTCGTCTCGCCCGGTAGCAAAAGCATTGGGTTGATTCTCTTCCATGATATATAGGCGAGGCATAGGTAAACCAGAAGTAATAGCTAGGTTTTCAGTTAAGCGATAAAGTTCTGGTTCCTCTTGCAAAGTAACTGGCTTAGCCCTCATCATTCTTAAAACCAGCTTATCAGATTGCCAATAAGCAAAGAAATTCATTCCAAAACTCCAAATGATGGCAATAATCAAGATGATCCAGGTTTCGAATAGATAGCTCAAAAACCAACCTAATCCAATTATCAAGATCATCAAAACAATCATTAGCATCCAGGTGCGCCGAGTGTTACTCTCCGCCTGACGATAGAGATTGGCCATTAATGCTTGTTTAGAATTTTACTTGTGGAGCCTGACGAGCTGCTTCTTCGCCTAATTCAAATAAAGTCATTTTACGAAAACCAAATGGTCCAGCCATTAGATTATCGGGGAAACTTTCAATTCGAATATTCAAATCACGAACATTGGTATTATAGAAACGACGAGCAGACTGAATCTTATTCTCGGTATCGGCCAACTCTTTTTGTAATTCAGAAAAATTATTTGAAGCTTTCAAATCAGGATAATTTTCGACAACAGCAAAAAGAGATTTCAGTGTTTGCGACAAATTATTTTCAGCTTGTGCGTGCTCATCAACTGTTTTAGCGTTTACCGCTGAAGCTCTGGCCCGAGTTACATTATCGAATACCTCTTTCTCGTGAGTCGCATATCCTTTAACTGTCTCCAATAAGTTCGGAATCAAATCATAACGACGCTTCAATTGAACATCGATATCAGCCCAAGCTTCTTTAGCTCTTTGTCTCAATTTCACTAAACGATTATAGGCAAAGATAATCCAAAAACCGATTACTGCAATAATTCCCAAAATTGTATAAATAAATGGATACATTTTGATTAAATTAATAATATATCCTTATTATAGCAAGAGCTCCCCTCTTAGCAACTAAGATCGGGGAGCCCCTCATCTTTTTCTCAGCCTGATTACATTCCCGGCATCTCGCCATAAGCTGGCGAGGCTGGCTTTTCCTCAGGAATATCGCTAACTGTTGCTTCAGTTGTCAAAAGCATCATGGCTGCTGAAGCAGCATTTTCTAATGCTGTGCGACATACTTTTGTTGGATCAATCACTCCGGCCTTGAATAAATCTTCATATTCTCCCGTTAAAGCGTTAAAACCAAATCCACCCTTGCCGGCTAAAACTTTGTCAACTACCACCGATCCCTCAAATCCAGCATTCTCGACGATACCACGAATTGGAGCCTGGATGGCTCTCTCTAAAATTCGCAAACCGATCTTTTCCTCTCCTCGGACTTCAACCTTATCCAAGGATTCTCCTGCTCGAAGCAAAGCAACCCCGCCGCCTGGGACGATTCCTTCTTCGATTGCAGCTTGAGTTGCCGCTAGGGCATCTTCTGCTTTATGCTGACGCGCTCTTTGCTCTGTCTCAGTTGGAGCACCAACTCTGATAATAGCCACTCCACCAGTTAATTTAGCTCTTCTTTCTTGAATTTTTTTACGTTCAAAATCAGAATCCGCCTCTGCTTCAGCTTGAGCTAAAGCACTAGCCCGTTTCTCAATTTCAGCCTTGTTTCCCTTACCGTTGATAAAAATAGTATCATCTTTAGTGGCAACAACCTTTTCAGCCTGGCCAAGATCAGTTAACTGAACGTTTTCTAACTTCATTCCCTTGTCCTCGGTGATAACGCGTCCGCCAGTTAATGTGGCCATATCTTCCAACATTTCCTTGGTCCTATTCCCAAAACCAGGAGTTTTGACTGCCAGAGTATTAAAGACACCTTTGATTTTGTTGATAATCAAAGTAGCCAATGCTTGACCATCAACATCTTCAGCCACAATAACTAAATCTTTTTTACCTGCTTCTGCCATTTTTTCCAAAATTGGCAGAATTTCTGCTATTGATGAAATCTTTCGATCGGTCAACAAAATCATTGGATTCTTCATCTCTGATTTCATTCTTTCCTGATCAGTCACCATATAAGGAGAGATGTATCCTTTGTCAATTTGCATCCCCTTGACCATTTCCTTAGATAATCCAAATGTCTTAGACTCCTCCACCGTTACGACACCGCTTTGGCCCACTTCGGTTAATACTTCTGCGATCAAGCTTCCCATTTCAGCATCTTCAGCTGAAATAGTAGCTACCTGAGCTGTCTCAGCCTGATTGGTGATTTTCTTAGAAGATTGTTGCAATGATTTAATCAAAGCTTTCACCCCCTTAATGATTCCTCTTTTGATAGCCAATGGATCTGCTCCAGCCGTCACGTTTTTCAAACCCTCGGCTGCAATAGCTTGAGTGAGAACTACGGCTGTCGTTGTTCCATCCCCAGCCGCCTCCCCAGTTTTAGAGGCAACTTCTTTAACAATCTGAGCCCCTAAATTCTCTATCTTATCTGATAATTCAATTTCTTCAGCGATAGTGACTCCATCATTGGTGATAACCGGTGTGCCATAACTTTTTTCCAAAATTACATTGCGACCCTTTGGCCCCAAAGTTACTCGAACAACATTAGCTAATTTATCTAATCCCGCTTTTAGTTTTTCTCGAGCTTCTTCGTGATATTTTATTTCTTTTGCCATAATTAAATTAAAATTAATTACTCAATAATAGCCATAATATCATCCTCTCGTGCCATCAGATAGTCTTTTTCGTCAATCGAAATTTCTGATGGACCATACTTCGAAAAGATAACTTTTTCTCCCTTTTTGATGCCCATTGGGCGTCGCTCGCCCGAATCAAGCATCTTTCCGGGACCAACAGCAACTACTAATCCTTGCTCTGGTTTTTCTCGATCAGCTGTTTCGGGAATGATAATACCTGTTTCCGTTTTTTCTTTTTCAGAAATAGGTTCGATTAAAATATAATCGGCAATGGGTTTTATTTTCATATTTCAATAAAATTTAATTATGATAAGGATCGACCAATACAAAACCCGCTAATTGAAATAAAAGCAGGCTATTTGATTGTTATTTTATCAATTTTTAATCATTAGTCAAGCTACCTCGAATTTGATAAAAATATTAATTCTGATAAGATGATTCATATGAAAAATTGGGGAATTAGATTAATCTGCCAGATATTAGCAGGTATTTTGGGTCTTTATTTGGCAAACCGATTTATCTTGAATGTTCAGATAGACCAAGATTGGACACTGATGATCTGGGCCGGCATTGCCATTGGTTTGCTTAATTTTTTCATTAGACCAATCTTAATGATCATTGCCATCCCCATTCGCATCTTGACTTTTGGTTTTTTTAGCGCCATTATCAATATGTTAATGATCTGGTCAGTAACCTTCCTCTATCCGACCATCCTTATTCCTTGGTTCTGGCCATTGTTTTGGACCTCAATTTTAATTGGCCTTAGCGCCACTTTAATTTCTTTTGTTTTGACATGAATCCATTAATAATCATTCAGATGTGCGTCTCGGTTGCCCTAATTGCTAGTATTTTGCTCCAACAAAGAGGAACGGCTATAGGTAGCTTTATGGGTGGCGGTGGAGAAAGTTACATTGCTCGCCGAGGCATCGAAAAATACTTGCTCTGGATCACAGTAATTCTAGCCCTCGCTTTCGTTGGATTGGCTATTGCCAACCATCTTCTTTTTGCTTAATCAATGCCCGAAGAAATACCTTCAGACAAAACTTCAATTTCTTTTTTTTCTTGGAAACAATTTTGGCAATTTTGCCGAATTGAAGAAAAGATTGCTCTTTGTTTTTTTCTAATCGTTGGTTTAATTTCAGGATTGCAACTTGCTGCTAATTATCGCCAAGACCAAACTGAAACATTGCCTGCCTTTGGAGGGAGCTATCGGGAAGGAGTCGTTGGTCAACCGAGATTTTTAAACCCCTTGTATTCTCCCGCAAATGATCCTGATCAAGATATTATCGAGTTAGTTTTTTCGGGATTAATGAAGTATGACGGAAAAGGCAATTTGATTCCTGATTTGGCTGAAAGTTACCAAATTAGCGAAGATGGAAAATGTTATCTCTTCCGATTAAGGGAAAATCTTTTTTGGCACGATCATGAACCATTGACCGTTGACGATGTTATCTTCACTATCAGAACTATTCAAAATCCGGACTATAGGAGTCCTCTCCGAGCAGGATGGTTGGGTGTTGAGCTAGAGAAACTATCAGACCGTGAAATTAATATAACACTGGAGACACCTTACGCCAGTTTCCTTGAAACAGCTACTACAAAAATAATTCCTCGACATATTTGGAAAGAAACCCCAGCCCTAACTTTTCCACTAGCCGTTTCTTCTACGCTATCATTCATCGGCTCTGGTCCTTATCGATTCCAGAATCTTAATCTTGACAACCAGAAACAAGTTCAATCTTTGGACTTAGAATTCTTTGATCGTTATTACTTAGATGACCTTCCTTATATTGCCCAGGTGTCTTTCCGCTTCTATCAAGACCAAGAAGCTTTACTAAAAGGAGCTCAGCGAGGTGAAATCGATGGATTTACGCTAACAGATCCAAATAATCTAGAAATCGATTCTCTCAACTTTTCAGCTCAGAGGCTAAGCATGCCTCGATATTTCTCTGTCTTCTTCAACCCGGGTGAGTCGCAATTATTAGCAACCGGAGCAGTCCGAAGAGCATTAAACTATGCTATTGATAAAGAAAAATTAGTTGAACAAATAGCCCCCGATCGAAGCCAGGCTATTGATTCTCCCATTCTTCCCGAATTCTATGGATTTTCCTCCCCTGAAATAAAATATGATTATGATCCGATAAAAGCAGCTGATATTTTAGAAGAATTAGGTTATAAGATGAATGAAGAAACTGGCTATCGAGAAAAAGCTCCCACCGTTCAATCTGAAATATTTAAGTCGGATCTTAAAGTTGGTAGTCAGGGAAATGAAGTGCGTTCTCTGCAAGAATGCTTAGCTGAATTTCCTGATATTTATCCCGAGGGAGAAGCAACTGGTTATTTTGGAAACAAGACAAAAGAAGCTGTCATTAAATTTCAAGAAGCTTATTCTGAAGAAATTCTAGATCCTTGGGGATTCACTGAAGGGACTGGTTTAGTTAGTCGCACAACTCGTAATAAATTAAATGAAGTTTGCTTTGCAACCGAAAAGAAATCAAACTTGTTTGAATTTACTCTGACTACCATCGAGCAAACTCACCTAATAAGATTAGCCCAGGCACTGAAACAACAATGGAAAGAAATAGGCGTTAAGGTTGTCATCGAATATTGGCCAGCCGCAGAATTAGAAAATGAAGTAATCAGCTCTCGAAATTATCAAGCTCTCTTGATTGGACAAGTTTTGACCAGCATCCCCGATCCTCTTCCTTTCTGGCATTCCTCTCGTAAAAGAGAACCGGGTGTTAATCTGGCTCTTTATGAAAGCAAAGAAGCTGATAAATTATTAGAAGAGGCTCGAGCCATCGTTAGCCTAGCTCAAAAACAATCTCTGTTAGAAGAATTCCAAGATTTATTGATTAATGATTGTCCAGCCGTTTTTCTTTATCAATTTGATTACATCCATTTCGTCTCAAAAAATATTCAGGGATACGAAACAACCAAAGTTGTTTCTCCGGCTAAAAGATTTTCAAACATATCCAATTGGTATCTGCGCACTCGAAGAGCCTGGGTTGACTGAGAAACCCACGGGCCAAGGTGGCGAAACTGGCAGACGCGATAGCTTCAGGGGCTATTGAGCGCAAGCTCGTGCGGGTTCAAATCCCGCCCTTGGCACAAAAACAATTAGCTTCTATTTGTTTTTAAACAATTAAAATTAATATTATTTTGGCTGCTCTCAGCTAAAACAAATAAATATATGATCAAAGAAGATTCTAAAATTTCCATTATTCCTCTCGGTGGACTAGGAGAAGTCGGGCGGAATATGACCTTAATTGAATACCAAAAAAAGATCCTGATAATCGACGCTGGTGTTGGTTTTCCCCAAGAAGATACTCCCGGGATAGACTTTGTTATTCCTGATATTTCTTATTTAAAGAAAAGAAAAGAAGACATCGTCGGTATGGCTTTTACCCATGGACATTATGACCATATTGGGGCAATTCCTTATATTATAGATGGAATTGGACGCGTTCCAATGCTGGCCTCAGATTTAACTCGAGAAATAATTATTCGTCGAGAAAAAGAATTTTCTCATCGGATTAAGGCTGACATTACTTTAGTTAAAGACAAGCAAACCGTTTCTTTGCCCCCCTTTAAAATTACCTTTATTCATCAGGTACACAATATTCCCGCTAACTTTGGGTTATTGATTGAAACTCCTGGAGGAAACATCTTTCATACTGGTGATTTTAAATTTGACGAAAACCCAGTTAATGATACTCCTGCAGACTTGAAAGAATTAGAAAGAATCGGGAAAAAGGGGATTCTATTATTAATGTCTGATTCTACGAGTTCAGAAGATCCCGGACATAGTCTATCTGAAAAAGTTATCAGTGAAAACATAGACCAAGTTGTTTTTTCGGCCAAACAGAGAATCGTTGTAGCCACCTTCGCCTCTTTAATAAACCGTATTCAACAGGTTATTACTTCTTCTGAGAAACATGGCCGAAAAGTAACTGTTATTGGTCGTTCTATGAAAGAAAATGTTGAAATTGCTCAACAGCTTGGATACATCAAAATTAAACCCGGCACCTTAATTAAGCCCGAACAGGTCGCTAAAATGCCGAGAGATCAAGTAACTATTATTTGTACCGGAAGTCAAGCTGAAAGCAAAGCGGCTTTACTCAGAATTGCCAACAACGAAGATCGCCACATTAAGTTAGACAAGGGCGATGTCATCGCCTTCTCTTCTTCTGTTATTCCAGGCAATGAAAGAGCTATTCAGGCATTGAAAGATCGTTTTTACCGACAAGGGCTTGAGGTTATCCACTATAGCATGATGGACATCCATGCCGGTGGACATGGCCGCCAAGAAGAGTTAGCTCAAATGATAAAACTGATGAATCCCAAATACTTCATGCCGATCCATGGTTATTGCGCTATGTTGGTTAATCATAAAAAAATAGCAATGAGCCAAGGCATTCCTGAAGAAAATATTGCCATCGCTGAGAATGGACAAGTTATTGAAATCTCTCCCAATCAAATGACTATTGGGCGACGCATTGTCCCAGCTAGCTATGTATTCGTTGATGGATTAGGGGTTGGTGATGTTGGTGAAATCGTTTTACGAGATCGACAAAATTTAGCCACCGATGGCATGTTTGTCATTATCGTAACCATTAATCATGCAACTGGAAAAGTACAAGACTCTCCTGACATTATCTCTCGTGGTTTCATCTATTTGCGTCAATCAAAACAGTTGCTAAAGGAAACAAGACAAAAGGTTGTTGAAACCGTTAATCGCTCGACTCGAGGAAGCAAAAAATTTGACGCAAATTATATTAAGGCTAACATTAGAGATGACATTGGAGCCTTTCTCTTCGACAAAACAGAAAGGCGGCCTATGGTCTTGCCTGTTGTTATTAAGATTTAATTATGAAAATTTTTTCGGGAGTCCGTCCAAGTGGATCAATCCATATCGGAAATTATTTAGGAGCTATCAAGAACTGGTTATCTCTCCAAAATGATAACGACTGCTTTTTTTGCATCGTTGATCTTCACGCCATTACTACCCCATTCCAACCGAAGCAGTTGAAAGAAGATATTACCAGCCTAGCCGCTCTTTATCTCAGTCTTGGACTTGATCCTCAAAAAGCACACCTTTTCATTCAATCTCATGTCCCGGAACATACTGAATTAGCTTGGTTACTTGGAACAGTTACTCCCATGGGAGAACTCTCTCGAATGACTCAATATAAGGAAAAATCAGAACACCTCAAGCAATCACAAATCAATGCCGGATTGTTCTATTATCCCGTTTTAATGGCTGCCGATATTCTGCTTTATCAGACAGAGGGTGTTCCTGTCGGCGAAGACCAAAAACAGCACGTTGAATTAGCTCAAGATTTAGCCCAAAAGTTCAACAGACAGTTTGGGCAAACCTTCCAATTACCAAAAGCAATAATTCCTCAAAATTTAGCTCGAATAAGATCTTTGACCGATCCCTTAAAAAAGATGTCTAAGACGAATGATCCGAAAGGGGCCATTTCCTTCCTGGACTCTCCTGAATCTATTAAAAAGAACATTATGAATGCTGTTACTGATTCAGAATCAAAGATAAAATATGATCCCGAGCATCGACCCGGATTGGCCAACCTATTAGACATCTACGCCACCCTTAATGATCAAAATCCGATTCAGGTTGAAGAAGCGTTTTCGGATAAAAATTATCGAGATATTAAATTAGCCCTTATTGATTCTTTGATTTCATTTATTCAGCCAATTCAAGCAGAATATCAGAGATGGATGAATCATCCCGATGAAATAAAAAATATTCTGAAAGATGGTCAGGTTCAGGCAACTCAAATTGCTCAAAAAACCATTATTAAGGCTAAACAAAACATGGGTTTGGCCGGTTGACGAATATTCCTAATTACGATACTATTATCAATATGAATTACCAATTGACCTTTCTTGTTTCTCTGAAATTGGAAGCTGATAAGGCAACCCAATGTCAAGAAAAAATAATAGATAAATTAAAAAAAATAGGAGCTGAGATAAAAGAAATTTCTGAGATAAAAGAACAAGTGCTCGTCTATGCCATCCGTGGAGAAAAAAAGGCATGGTTAGCTAATCTTGTTTTTTCAGCTGATCCCGAAAAAATAAACGAAATAAGAACTTTGATTGAGAAAGATCAAAACATTCTCAGGCATTTGATTTTTCAATCCCAAACTAAAAAGAAGGCTTCTCCTCGTCGCCTACCAAAGTCCAAAAAAGAGTTTTCCGGAGCTATTGTCGCTCCCTCGAAAGAAGAAGATGAAATTAAGGACAATAAGGGATTAGATCAAAAAATTAACGAAATACTTGATTGGGAATAATGGTTACCTTTAATTTTGACAAAAAAGAACAAGAAACAAATCGAGATTTTTCTTTGGTCCCCGAAGGAATCTATGATGCTACTATCGAAGATGTTGAAGAAAGAACTTCTCGCTCTGGCAATCGTTATAAAAAACTAACTTTTCGTCTTTTTGGCGATCGTGCTGAAAAAGAAAATGTTGCTCGTCGCATGATTTGGGATAATCTTGTTTTGTTAGAACAAGTAGAGTGGAAAATCCAAAACTTGCTTTATGCCTGTGGATTACCATATGAAGGAACGGTTACCCTCTCAGACAACTGGTCAGAATTAATTGGAAAAGAATTAAAATTAGGGATTGGAATTGGCGAGTATCAAGCGCAGAAGCGCAACGAAGTCAAGAATTATTATACCTCGGGAACTCGTGTTATTGACGCTAATCAGTCTGAAGATAAGATTTCTGATAATTCAGAAGAATCATCCGGGAAAAAATCACGGAAGAAAGCTGAATCGCCAAAAAAGAATGATTTTGAACCCTCGGAGGAAGAAGAAATTAACATTGAAGATATTCCTTTTTGATTATGAAAAGAAATTCTTGTTATTTGTGCCAAAAAGAAATTATTGATGTTGATCACACGAATACCTCGCTTTTAGCTGGATTTTTAAATAGCCATGGCGAGATTAAAAAGCATCAAAAGGCTGGTCTTTGTGCTCAGCATCAAAGAAAGGTGGCTCGAGCCATCAAAAGAGCTCGCACCCTTGGATTACTTCCCTATATTTCCGGGCACGGAGAATAATTAGCTATTCACAGCACTCAAAATTTCTTTTTTGATTGCTGCTGCAATTTTGGGATTTTGATTTAAATATTCCTCAGAATTTTGCATTCCCTGACCCAACTTTTCTTCTCCATATTTATACCAAGAACCTACTAGCTTCAAGACATCGTGTTTCAACCCCAGAGAAATAAGATCAGCATTTTTAGAAATGCCACGACTATAATAAATATCAAATTCTGTTCCTCGGAACGGAGGAGCCACTTTATTCTTAACAACTTTAAGCATCATTCGACTTCCAATAATTTCGTCGCCACTTTTAATAGTTGCCCTTCTTTGGAGATTAATACGAACTGAACTATAAAATTTCAAAGCTAAACCACCCGGTGTTGTTTCAGGAGATCCGAATCGAATTCCTATCTTCATTCTTGTCTGATTCAAAAAGATAACTGAAGTTTTGGTGTTAGCAACAATCGAAGAAAGTTTTCGACAAGCTTGGCTCATCAGGCGTGCCTGCAAGCCAATCTGTAAATCCCCAACCTCTCC
Source organism: uncultured Candidatus Saccharibacteria bacterium (assembly GCA_964477715.1). Classification (GTDB taxonomy): domain Bacteria; phylum Patescibacteriota; class Minisyncoccia; order Minisyncoccales; family UBA1441; genus CAYZEC01. Next base: position 10,996 of record CAYZEC010000005.1, read on the forward strand.
CTCAATCTCAGCTCGAGGAGTTAAAGCAGCAACCGAATCAATAACTATAACATCAATTTCTCGAGAACGAACCAATTTTTCTACTATCTGCAAAGCTTCTTCGCCTGATCCAGGTTGAGCAATAATTAATTCTTTGATATTGACCCCAATTTTCTCAGCATAATCTGGATCTAATGCATGCTCGGCATCAATAAATGCCGCATTTCCTCCTTGCTTTTGAGCCTCAGAGATGATGTGCAGGGCCAAAGTTGTTTTCCCCGTCGATTCTGCTCCAAAGATCTCGGTAACTCGTCCGCGTGGAATGCCCCCCACCCCTAAAGCCAAATCTATTGCTAGGGAACCGGTGGGTATAGCAGCAACATCGCTAGCGCGAGTTTCATCTAATCTCATGATTGACCCTTCTCCAAACCTCCCCCTAATTTCTTCTAATATCTTCTGTAATTGATCCTCGGGCTTTATTTCTTCTTTTTTCTTTTTGGGCATTTTAAAAATTATGTTTGATTAAAATTTCCATAAATATCATCTTCTTTATTTTCTTGTTTCTCTTCTTCCGAGTAATCGGATAGCAGAATCTCTCTCGGTTTTGACCCCTGGGCTTCTCCGACCACCCCTTCTGATTCTAGCATATCTAAGAGACGAGCGGCTCGAGCATAACCAACCGATAGGCGGCGTTGCAATAATGAAGCTGAAGCCTTTCCGGCATCAATTACCAATCTCCTGGCATCTTCAAATAATGGATCCTTATCTAGACTGTAAGTGACGTCGTCGTGAGTTCTCTCTGATTCTTGGCGCAAAGACGTTTCAAGCGAAGTCTCTCCAATCTTCCCTTCATTGTTTTTAACAATAAAGTTAATTACGCTTTCAACTTCTTTTTCAGAAACGTAAGCAGCTTGAATTCTCTTAGGCTTAGAGCTGTCTGAAGAGACAAAGAGCATGTCCCCTCGTCCCAATAATTTCTCAGCTCCGGCCATGTCTAAAATAGTTCGCGAATCAATCTGAGATGGAACTTGAAAGGCAATTCGCGTATTGATATTCGCCTTAATTAAACCAGTAATAACTTCAACTGAAGGACGTTGAGTTGCAACAATTAAATTAATTCCCACCGCTCGAGCTTTTTGAGCCAAGCGGACAATTGTAGCTTCTATTTCTCTTCCACGAGACATCATTAAATCGGCTAACTCATCAACGATAACAACAATATAAGGAAGGGGATCTATCGACTTGTCTTTAGCTCTTAATTTATTATAATCCTGAATATTCCTAATTTTATACTTTAAGATACAACTGAATCGACGCTCCATCTCTCCCACTAACCATTCCAAGGCACTGACTGCTTCTGTTGGATTTGATATAACTGGACAAAGTAAGTGGGGTAAATCATTATAGCCAGAAAATTCAACTTGTTTCGGATCAATCATAATAAAATTAAGTTCTTGCGGGCTATTCCGATAAAGCATACTTAGAATCAAATTATTTAAGGCAATTGTTTTACCCGATCCGGTTGATCCGGCAACCAGTAAATGAGGCATCTTCTCTAAATCAGCATAAGTAGCTGATCCCGTGACATCCCTTCCTAGGCATAGTTTTAATGGAATAGGATCGTTTTTGAAGCTTGCGTCAGCCATTAATTCGCGCAGGCGAACCATTACCCTTTCTCTGTTCGGGACTTCTATTCCCACCAGAGAACGCCCTGGAATTGGAGCCTCTATTCTAATGGGATGAGCAGCAAGCGCTAAAGAAATATTCCGAGAGAGAGAAGTTATCTTAGAAAGATTGACCGCCTCTAGCGGTTTAAAAGCATATTGAGTAACTGTTGGGCCAACATTTATTTCAACCACTTCTATGGGTACGCCGAAGCTAGCTAAAGTTTCTTCTATGGTTTTAGAATTAATATTCAGATCTCCTGTGTCTGGCTTCCCCTTGTCTGGAGCCAAAAGATCAACTGGCGGGATTTTGTATCCGTCATTAATGCGCTTAATATTTTCTTTATTAGGAATTTCGATTGGCTTATCAACTTTTTTCTTTTCTTCGATTCGATGTTTAATTTCTACTTGCTCTCTATCCCAATCTATCTTGGGAATAATTGCCTTTGGCTTGCTCTCTTGGACGGTAATATTAGTAACAGCTTTTTCAGCTAAAGATTCTTTTCTTTTTTCCCGATAATCTCGCCAAAAAGGATAAGCGAAGGCAACTAAACCGCCCAAGAGTAAGCCATTAAAAATAATTAAACTAACCCATAGCCCGAATAATCTAAATATTGGCCAGGCTAATAGGTGTCCAATCCAACCACCCCGATAAATATATTCTCCTAAAAAGACTGGCTCGGCTGATTTCCATATGGCAAAAACGGACCACAACCCTGCTGATCCGATCAAAAACAAGGCTATTTCTAATAAAGCCAACCAGCCCCCATGAGATAATTTTACTCGCCAGAGAGAAATGCCCCCAATAATTAAGAATAAGGGCAAGAAAAATGAAGCTTTGCCAAGAAGGAAAGATAAGGATAACAAAATCCAAGAACCACCGATACCGGCTAATTCAAAAAAAGATAAAATAATAATAATTGCTCCAAGCAAGAATAAAACAGCCGCCACCTTTCTTTTAAATTCTGAAGATAATCGAGGCGGTTTTTCTTGCTGGATCTTTCTTTTCCCCATTTAAACCAGAAATTTATTTTTCCTGGTGATATCCTGTTCCAGCCGGAATCACCCGACCTATTATAACATTCTCTTTGAGCCCTCGCAATTTATCTCTTTTTCCTCGCAAAGAAGCTTCAATCAAGACTTGTGATGTTTGTTGGAATGAAGCAGCCGATAAGAAACTGGCTGAATTTAAGGAAACTCGAGAAATTCCTAATAAAATTTGTTCTACTTTAACTAAATTCTTCTTTTCTTTTTTAAGCTTTTGATTGGCCTCATCAATATCATATCGATCAACAATCTTTCCCTCAATCCAAGGACCATCTCCGCTTTCCACCACTTTTACTCTCGAAAACATTTGCCTTGCGATAACTTCAATATGTTTGTCATGAATATTAACTCCCGCCATAGCATAAACCTTCTGAATCTCTTGAATGATGTAGCGTTGCGTTGCTAGAACGCCTGAATAGCGCCAAATCATGTCCAGGGGCAAGCTACCCTCGCTCAATGGTTGACCAGGCTTAACCTTATCTCCGATCTTCACTAATGGTTCGTGATGGGCCGAGAGACGATAAGATTTTCCACGACTTTGGGATTTCTTAACGAGAGGTTCAACTTTAATTAATCCTTTTAATTTATCTATCTTCGTCACTTTGCCTTCTCGAGCCGCAACAGCCGCTACTCCTTTTGGCAAACGATTCTCAAAAACCTCTTCTACTCTTGGCAAACCCTGAGTAATATCTCCGCTCTCAACCACTCCACCTGTATGGAAGGTTCTCATTGTTAATTGAGTCCCTGGTTCTCCGATAGATTGAGCCGCTACGACCCCAACCGCTTCGCCGACATTGACTAATTCATTGCGACCTAAATCCCAACCGTAGCAACGACGACAAATACTGCCCGTTGATTTACAGGTAAGCGGGCTTCTTACTTTTATTTTATTAATTCCAAGAGCGTCTATCTCTCGAGCCTGATTCCAATTTATAATTTCTCCCCTTTTAACTACCTTGGTTTTGGTTTTGGGATCAATAACATCTTCTAATGTATATCGACCCACTATTTTAAAGGCGAAATTTTGACCGATTGCTTCAGCATCAGCGCGGACAATCTCTAACCCATCCTTATCTCCACAGTCCTCTTCCCAAATAATTGTTTCGTGTGCAACGTCTACCAAGCGCCTTGTTAGATAACCCGCAACTGAAGTTCTGAGGGCCTTATCAGCAGTTCCCTTTCTGGCACCATGAGTTGAAATAAAATATTCCAATATCGTTAATCCTTCTTTGAAAGAGTTTTTAACCGGTAGAGTAATAATTCTCCCAGCTGGATTTGAAACTAACCCCTTCATTCCCGATATTTGAACAACTTGAGTCCACGAGCCTCGAGAACCTGACTCAACCATCAGGTAGACAGGATTATCGTGCGCCATTGTTTCCTTCATCACTTCTTGAATCTTTTGTTTTGCCTCTTGCCAGGCCAATATATTGAGACGCCTTTCTTCTGTCGCATCAATTTTATTTTGACGAAATTTAGATGCATGTTCATCATTCTTATTATTGGCCCATTCTATAATTTTTGCCCTATCAGATGGAACAACAAAATCATCCATCCCTAAGCTAATTCCAGCTAAAGTTGAATGCTCATAACCCAGCTCTTTAATTTTATCCAAAGAATGCTGAGCTTCTTCATTGCTGTAACCCTCGATAATATCGTTGATAATACGGCTTAATGCTCGCCCATCTACTTGCTTATTGTGATAAGGATATTTGAGAGGCAATCCTTGATTAAAAATAATTCTTCCAATTGTTGTTTTGAATAATTCAGCCGATTGACCAGCGCTCAATTGCATCATTACTCTAATTGGCGTTCTCAATCCGATCTGCCCATGGCCATGAGCCAACATTGCTTCATTGATGCCACTAAAATATTTTATTTTCTTATCGTCAATGTCATCTTCAGATCCAGTCAAATAGTAGATGCCGAAAACAATATCTTGACTTGGAGAAACTATCGGCAACCCTGTCGCTGGCTTTCTAAGATTACGGCCAGAAAGCATTATTTCTCTGGCTTCTTTTTGAGCTTGCTTAGAAAGGGGCACGTGAACAGCCATCTGGTCTCCATCAAAATCGGCATTAAAGGCCGAGCAAACAAGTGGATGAATTTTGATGGCATTGTCTTCTATTAATGTTGGATAGAATGCCTGGATTCCTAAGCGATGCAGTGTTGGAGCACGATTTAGTAAAACAACCTTTCCTCGCACCACCTCTTCTAAGATATTCCAAACTTCCGGAATTCCTTTTTCAATTAACCGAGAGGCTCCGCGGATATTATAGGCAATTTCTTGATCTAATAATTTCTTGATGACAAATGGTTTGAATAACTCTAGAGCCATTTTTTTAGGAATCCCGCATTCAGTTAACTTTAATTCCGGACCAACGGCAATAACCGATCGGCCAGAATAATCAACCCTCTTCCCTAATAAATTACGGCGGAACCGTCCCATTTTCCCCTGAATATTATCAGTCAAGGAACGAAGTTTCCTGCGACCACCAACGCCCACTCGAGCGCTATTATCGATCAAAGCATCGACTGCTTCTTGCAACATTCTTTTTTCATTACGAATAATGATCTCTGGCGTATCAATCTCTAAAAGATGTTTTAGTCGATTATTGCGATTAATCACTCGTCGATAAAGGTCATTAATATCAGAAGATGCATACCTCCCACCATCTAGCTGAACCATTGGTCTTAGGTTCGGCGGCAAGACTGGTAAAATAGTCAAGAACATCCATTCTGGTCTAATATCAGCTTCGTTCATTTCTCGCAATAAACGCATCCTTTCTGAAATCTTAATTGACAAGCTGTCGCTTCCTGTTTCTTTTAATTGAGCTGAAAGCGTTTCTATCTCTTTGGGCAAATCCATTGCCGCCATTGTTCGGCGGACTGCTTCAGCCCCCGTCCTAGCTTCAAAACAAGCTCCAAAACGAAGAGCGAGCGAGCGATATTCTTTCTCTGAAATTACTTTCAACGGTTCAATCGCGTTCAAATCTTGGTGCATTCGGCGCCTCATTTCTTTTAATCTCTCCAATTCTTCAGGAGAAGCTTCTTTTGATTTATCCTTGAATTCAACTTCTATCTCTCGAGCGATTTTTTCTTTAATTTTTTCATCAACTTTGACAATTAGATAAGCCGCAAAATAAATTACCCTTTCTAATTTACGCGTAGAAACACCCAACACTGTGCTCATTCGATAAGGCGCTCGACGTAAAAACCAAGGATGAGCGACTGGCGTCGCTAATTCTATATGCCCCATTCTCTCTCTTCTAGCCGAAGATTTAGTCACTTCGACCCCACACCTGTCACAAACAATGTTTTTATAACGAACTCCCTTATACTTACCGCAATAACATTGATAATCTTTAGTTGGACCAAAGATTTTCTCGCAGAATAAACCTCCTTTCTCAGGTTTTCCGGCTCGATAATTAATTGTTTCAGG
>CAYZEC010000006.1:0-36171 GCA_964477715.1 uncultured Candidatus Saccharibacteria bacterium
ACTGAGGCATCAGGATCAATCGTCGCCCCACTTGGAGTAACTGTTCCGAAAGTAACATTAGCCAATGTAGCATTGGCAATGCTATGAACCGATCCCGAAATTGGTAAACCATTAACAGTGGATTCGCTCGAGACAACACTGGTCAGGTTAACCCCAACCGTTTGACCAGCCGTAGCAGGAGCTATGTCAGAAACAACTGAAATAACCTTCGACCCTTCTACATCGAATAATCCAGCAGCAGAGCTAAAGTTAATAGCGCCACCCGTCGTAACAGTAGCGGCATCAGTTAAGCGCTGATAACCATCAAACAGATAAACATTCGCCAGAGTTGCATCATTAGAAACGCCAATTCTCTGTAAACCGACCTGTGTTACCGTGGCATTACCTTCAAAGTTAAATCGAGCTAATTCCGCAGCTGATTGGCCATTAACAAAAACACCAGATGCAGGATTATCTGAGGATAACGAAACATTTAAGCCAGTAACAACTGGCTCTTCCTCTTCTTCCCATTCTTCCTCTTCTTCCTCATCTTCATCCTCATCCTCCCAAACTGGCTCGGTAGCCGCTAAGAGCATGTCATTTAATTTAGCTCGGGTGGTTGCACCAACAAAACCCGTTCCAACAGTCAAGCCATGAGGAGCTAAAACCTCAGTGGCATATAAATTCTGAAACTTGACTACACCTGCTTCAGTCAAAGGACCAAAATAACTGGTCTCTTGACCAGGCGAACCAACGCCTGAAGCGGCTAACTGAGTAGCTGGATCGCCATTCAAGACGATCTGAAGATATTTAACATCGTCCCCCGAACTGCCTAATCGCAGATTGGTGGCAAATGTAAATTCAGCCGGAATACCGGTGAAGGCTGGAACAACAGTTGTCTCACCCATGCCAGTCAATTGTGTTTGCAATTGAGTGATTTGAGCGGTTAACTGTGTGATCAATGCCTGCATTTCATCGGCAGTCATGCCGGAGGCAACCGGAGCAGCTAAAGTAGCCACGAAAGCAAAACTGGTAATCAAGGCAAAAATTCTTTTTCTATTCATTTTATTAATTTGCTTTGTGTAATTTAATTTTTTTTATTCCTCTAATCGACCGTTATCGACCAGTCTAATCTTGTTAAACAAGATAAGACCAACGACTTGCTTTCAAATGAAACAAACCGTCATTTAATTTATCAATTCTATTAAACGCCAAAAGGCGCTTTCGTAATCTTGTGTCTGATATAATTCTTCTATCTCCGATAAGCCTACCATCTTTTCTTGATTTAATAAACCCCTTTCGGCTTGATCCCGTAAATCATTCAGCTCTGTTTCCAAAAAAGCTAATTTAATGTCTTCGCCCGCTTCTTTAATTTCATCGCTTAAAGTAGCCAAGACTTTTTCTCGATCAACTTCTTCAATATTCTGAGTCAAGTCTCGAATATCCTGAATCATTTGTTGAATTTCTAAGGCCTGTTGATTCTTATCAATTCGTTTTTCCCGAGTATCGCTTAATTGATCTTTTAATCCAACAATCTGATCTTTTAAGCCTGTTAATGGTTCAGCTAAAACAAATAAAGGACTTGTTTCGGCCACCATAACCGGTTCTTCCTCTGAAATTGTTCCTTGATTAAAGCGAATTAAACCCAACAAACCACCAACCAAAGCCAAACCAACCCCTAGGCCAGTTAAAGCCGGCTGCCAGTGAGCCATAAACCAGCTAGACTTCAACTCTTCTTGACCCAAAATACTCTCTCGAGTTGAAACAACCCAATCACTCCCAGGCTCAACCTGTTTCAAGGATTTAATCATTTTAATTAAGTCTCGATCTTCCATACATATAATAAGCCGTTTTCCAGCCCAAAAGGTTACACTAAATTATTTGATTTATCCTCTAATTCAGCCTTTAGGGCCTCACGAGCCCGATGTAAAGCCGTTTTAACTGCTCCAATTGAACGATTTGATTCTTCGGCTATTTCTTCCAAAGAAAGGCCATTCAAATAACGTTGAATAATCAAATCCTGATAATCAGGTTTAATTCGGCTCATAGCCGATAAAACAATATTTGTTTCTTGACGGCGCGCCTCTGCCTCCGCCGGATCATGCCCTTCATCTGGCAAATCATAGTTGCCCAAACGAATTGTCCCCTTTCTCGACTCGATACGATAATAATCAACCACCGCATGACGAGCTAGTTGATAAAGAAAAGCTCTCATGTTTTTAATCTCTGCCTGTTCATGTTCAGGGTCTAGGCTTTGGCGATAAACAATCCACCCCCGCTCAAAAACTTGAGCCGTTAAATCTTCGGCTGTTTCACGAGAGCTCACCTTCAATCGAATATATCGATATATCTTGGTGACCTGTGCGCTATAAACTCGACCAAATTTTTTTCGAGGGTCCATTTATGTGTCCGTAAATAAAATTAATGATTGTGTCCGTAATTTTACACGAGTTGTTAACATTCTCTTTCAAAAACTTTCATCGTGTCCGTAATTATTGAATTGATTAAATTATGTCCGTTTTGGGGACATAATATATGTCCGTTGTGTCCTTATTTATTCAGAAGTTATCCCCAAATTTATTTGATAAAAAGTTCCTGTTCCTCGACCAATCCGATTAATCTTTTTCTGCTGAACCAATCCTTCTAAATCTCTCCTAAGAGTACGAGCGGTTACTTCGGTTAATTGCTCTTGTATTTGTTTCATTTGAATCCTAGGTTGTTGGCGAATCATTCTTAATATCTGATCCTGCCTTTCTGAAGAAGCAGTTGATCCATTAAGTTCTTCTGACCGCTTTGACTCTAAATCATAAGTTTTATTTTCTTTCATCAAAACTGAACGAACCCGAGGCTCTGATGTTTTTTCGACTGCAATCTGTTTTTCGAGCTTAACACTCTCCTCTGTCTTGGAATCATCTTCTTCTCGCTCAACAATATTACTTAATTGTTCTTCTAGTCGACTATATTCTTGATCCAATAAAATTAAATTAATCTCATTAACCCATTTTTGCCCTTGAGAAACTTCTATTAAAGAACGCAATGTTTGAATATTTTTTAAATTAGTTTTAGCTGTTTCTAAATCTATGTTCGTTCCATTCGAAAAATGATAAGGAGCTAAGCCGGTTAAAATTTTTAAAGCCCAATCACGTAGACCAAAACGAAGCGGCTCTTGCTCGGGGAACATTTCTGTCACCCGATAAAGAGCCGAAGTTAATTTAGTAAAATCTCTTTGGTCCATATTTGATTAAACGGTCAATGGGTCATGACCGTAGATTTAATATAACAAAAAAAACATCTTTTGGCAATTCACGTAAGAGAATGCCCGCGGGCCCCAGCACAATCTTCAGCCTCGATCGACGTGATCAGCGAAGAACTTGCCCACCAGAGATCCCAGGTAGACCGCTAGGATCATTAAGATGATCAGCACGATCTTATCCATGGCTATGACCAGGACGAGCAAGTAGCTATCGCGATTGCTCCCATTGGGATCATGATTGACAACCAAGCAGCCAATCCCACCAATAAGATGAACAATGTCATCTCCCAACCAATTCTGTTCGCCAAGAAAACAATCCTATTCATCGTCGACACCTCCCTTTTTCAAAACAATCAGATGATCTCATAAAGAAAAAGTTCCGTCAATCAATGATGCATATCATCCATATTGACAAAACAGAATCTCGTGATTAGATAAGAGGAAAGGAGGTGGCCTCATGTGGATTGCAGTACTCGGAATATTGATCATGACCGTGGCCACAGTTGCCTATATGACTTGGGTTGAAAGAATATTGATAGCCATCGCGTGGCTTATAGTGCTAATATTCTGGTGGAGACGAAAGTCGTAGTCATGGCCCTTGCCCGCAGAGATGTTTTCTGCGGGCCTTCTATTTAAATTGTTTTTTCTAAGAAATTATAGTAATCTAGATAGATAGTCCTCGTAGCTCAACGGACAGAGCACCGGCCTGCGGAGCCGGAAATGCAGGTTCGATTCCTGCCGAGGACGCATTTTTATATCTTCGTCATTCCTGATTCCCACCTTAGTACTATGTGCTATAATAGAAATCTGTTTCCGAACAAAATCAAATCCAGGCCAAAAGCTTGAAAGGAGGAAAGCATGAAGCGCTCTTTCTGGGTGTGGGTTAAAAAACCAAGAAGAGTCACCATCGTATCTGCTTCAGGAGATTATCCGGGACAAGCAGAGATAAAAGGAGTCTGGAATGAAAAGTGGAAAACAATGAAAGCAATCTATGATGCCGTTGAAAGGCGGTTCCGCAAAAAGGGGGTGAGATGCAAGTGGTTCCAATACCATTCGCATCGTGGGACAATCGTTGTTTCCTTCAAAGAGGATTAGTCGTGTAGCCGGAAGCTCTAATTAGCGAGCTTCCGGCCTTTTATATTAAAAAAATGACGCCGAACACAATCGTCCGGCGCCGCCCCAAGAGCCAGGCCAACAACCTGCATCACACGAAGTTTGATTTAACCTACCGCCCCTTCAGTCTTTTCTTAGGATCCCCAAAAGGATCAATAGAATGACCATCACGACGATCAATCCACAGACAACCAACGCTGGATTATTGAATAGTCCCATCACCCCATCCTCTTCTCAGGAAGACGAAAACGTTTCTTTCCCGTAAAGATACCGAGCGCCAGCACGATAAGGCCGAAAATCGGCATTATCACCCAGAATGAAGGATCCATTACCTCACCCCCCTTTGGCTAATAAGATCTAAATCTATTATGTCATCAAAATAACTCTTGTCAATCTTGGAGTAATCTTTGATTAATATCGATTCTTTAATTAACACGCTCTTGATTTGAGGATATAAATAAACAGAGCACCAAATAAGGAGGAAGCATGGAGTTCTACTTCAGAGGAAGAATAGTCACAATAATCCCACTGAAAGATCGAGGGCTTCCCAAAAGAGAAGCACATATTCCGTCCATTTGGCAATATCTCGGAGAAATACCAATCATGGATTTGATGATTTCAGCCGAGAGACATCTTCGGGATATGGGGAAGGAGGGCGTTTGCGCACATTGCAAGACTAAGAGAGATTTCCTGTCTCGTTTCGACCCAGATTACGATAGCAATGTTTGCATCACCTACTACGAACCAAGTCATACCTAACACGAGTCGCGTTAAGTTAAACCGGTGGCGAAGTCGCTACCGGTTTATTCTTTTAAATTAAAATATAGCAAAACAAGGGACAATCCTTTAAATTGCCCCTAAATTAAGCCTATTTGAGTAAAACAAATCAGGAAGGATCGCTAACCCGACCAATGAATAAAATACTTCCTGTTTCTTGATGTTCGATCATAAAAACGAAGGGTCTATCAGCCTGAAAAACAGGCACCACCATTGATGCTATTTCTTCCATAATCACTGCCGTAGCGGCTGCGGCTTCTGTCCCTTCTTCATTGACTTCAACAAAAGCTTGATGGATAACATGGCTAATATAGAGATCTTTCTCTCCTGTCATGCCTGAAAAATCAGCTAAAGCTGAAAAAGCTAACGGCATTCCCATTTGAGCTAAATCATCTTCCATGAAATATTTTGTTTCAACCTTAAAGCGAGGCAAGAATAGATCAATATCTTGCAATTCTAACGCTGAACGATATTCATCCAACTTATCTAAAGTTAAAGATTCTTCTAATTCATTTAATTGACCTAACCCGGGCAATAAAACTAACATTCTTAAGTCTTCTCCCTGATAAGGGAGCGAAAGGATTTGAACGTCGTCTATCTCCCCATAATTCACCTCTGCTTCGAATCGACTCATCATCGGCACCGACACTGATTCTTCTTCGTCTATATAAAAATCTTGATCTGTTGTTCGATCAGGATCAAATTGTTCCAGCCAATCTCCTTTAAAGTAGATGGCGTTGGTTAAAACCAACCTAGTGTCGGGGTCGATAAATCCAGTCGGAATCAAATCCTTAATCTTTTCTTGCGTCTGCCCTTCAACCCAATTGTTAATAGTCAAACGCGATTCTTCGGCCTGCGTTCTGAAATCAAGCAAACTTACTTTACCTCGATAATATTTTTCAATCGTTCCAAAATATTCTTCCAGGAAATGATAATCCTGTTCCGGCCATAAAGCATTGGCTGTTTTTAAGATATATTTTGATTGAGGCTGATTAAAGGCATTGTAAAGCCCAGCGAATCCCGGAAGCCTAACCTCTTCACTCGGAAAATGGAATACTTGTTGCATTTCTTCGGCCGTCTCTTCTCGGGCTCCTTCATAGGTCATAGCCAAAGCAGTTACAATGCTATAAGGAGAGAAAAATATATTTTCTCCTTCATTAGCTGAATATCGCTGATAAAGATCGAGCGCAAATTGATTATTCCCCTGAACTACCTCTTGAACGTTTTTAGAATCTATCTCAACATCCGTAATTAAATTATTTTCTGGAACAGATGGAGCTTTTTGCCAAGTTCCTAAAATTAAAACAAACAGAACCGTTAATAGAGCAACTAGAATAACAATAATCAAAGCCTTTCCCTTTATTTTCATAAATTAAAATATTAATTAATATCAATATATTAACTGATTATCTATTCTTTGTAAATCTATTATATCTCTATTGACAGAATAGGGATATATGTTAATATTTAGATATAGGAGGTAGCACATGAAAGAAGTCATATTCGCTGCGGGTCTGGGGATAGCCTCTCTTGGAGCGCTATCCTACCAGGCCGAAGCCGGCACATGGCTGATGGTAGCCATAGCCGTCTTCAATATCGGCTTCGCCCTCGTCGCTCGGCGACAGGGACGAGAAAGAAAGGCTATCATGATCATCGCGATCATATTAGCTCTCCTCGCCAGCACAACGGCGGCCTTCGTCACACCTAGTGGCACGATGTGGTTGTTCCTGCTTATAGGAGCAACTGACGTCGCCATGATATGGCGCTGGCGATGGAGTACCATCTAGTATCCCCCCATTGAGCACAAGGGTTTGTAACGCTCAACTGGGGGGAGTCTTTTTATTAAAATGCTATAATAAAAACATGGATTTGAATCTCGAAACAAAAACCGAAGATTTGCCTCGAATTGGTGTTGGCTATAGTCGTCGCCTGGCTGAAATAAACATTAAAACAGCTGAAGATCTTTTAAGGCATTTCCCTCATCGTTATGAGGATTTTTCAGATTTGAAAACGATTGACCAGGTTAAGGCTAATGAAAAAGTCTGTCTTCAAGGAGAAATTATCGAAATTAAAAATACTTTTACTTATCGACGTCGCCTAATAATTACTGAAGCCTTTTTGCAAGACCAAACTGGCCAGATAAAGGCTGTTTGGTTTAATCAACCTTATTTGGCTGATCAACTCAAAGATCAAATTGTTATTTTAGCTGGAAAAACCACTGAAAAGAAAGGAGAAATATATTTAAGCAACCCCACGGCTGAAAAATTCAACGACTCCCCGACTCATGCTGGTCGGATTGTTCCTGTTTATTCCGAGACAAAAGGGATCACTTCTCGCTGGTTAAGATATATCATTAAGCCATTGTTGGACCAATTAAAAGACAATATTGACGATCCGTTGCCTTCAGATATTAAAAAAAAGAACAAATTAATTGACCTATCTAAAGCCTTTCGGCAAATTCATTTTCCTGAAAACATGTCTGAAGCTGATGAGGCTCGCCAAAGATTGGCTTTTGAGGAACTCTTTTACATTCAGCTCAAGACTCTTCGAGCTAAGGCTACCATTAAGAAACAGATTTCATGGAAAGTTCCCGTTGAATTATCGGTTATTCAATCATTTGTTAAATCTCTCCCTTTCCAATTAACTCCTGGGCAAAAAATTGCCATTTGGCGAATTTTAAAAGACATGGATCAAGATCAACCCATGTCTCGACTACTTGAGGGCGATGTTGGTTCTGGAAAAACAGCTGTCATGATGGTTCCTGCCCTGAATGTAGCCACTTTCGGTGGGCAAACTGCTTTGATGGCGCCAACTTCTGTTTTGGCCCGACAACATTTTGATAATCTGAAACAAATATTCAAAGATTTTCCGATTAAAATTGGACTACTAACCGGAGAAACTTGTTACATCGGAAATAGGAAGTCTTCTTCTGAAGCGACAATCAGGCAATTAAAAGATGGAAAAATTGACTTAATCGTTGGAACTCATGCTCTTATCCAAGAAAGAGTTAAATTCAATAAACTGGTTTTCGTGGTCATTGATGAACAACATCGTTTTGGCATTCGACAAAGAGCCAGATTGATGAAACCAGAGCAAAAAGAAAGGCCTCATTTATTATCAATGACTGCCACACCTATTCCCCGTACCCTCGCTTTAACTGTTTATGGAGACCTAGATCTTTCTTTGCTTAAAGAAAAACCAAATGGACGGAAAGAAATCATCACTCAGGTGATCAAACCTTCTCAACGTCGAGGCGCTTATCGTCTCTTGCGACAAGAAATTAAAAAAGGTCGCCAGGCTTTTGTTGTTTGCCCTCGGATTGAATCCGGATCAGAAGAAGAGCAAATTAAAACTGTTGCTAACCAATATCAAAAATTATCAGAAGATATTTTCCCCGATTTGAAGGTTGCCCGCCTTCATGGAGGGATGAAAGCTCCGGAAAAAGAAAGGGTTCTTCGGAAATTACAAAAGAATTTAATCAATATTCTTGTCACTACCTCAGTTATTGAAGTTGGCATTGATATCCCAAATGCCACCGTCATGATTATTGAAGGAGCAGAAAGGTTCGGTCTAGCACAACTTCACCAAATGAGAGGGCGCATCGGTCGCTCTAACCATGAATCTTATTGCCTTCTTTTCACCAGCTCGCCTGAAATTGAAAACACTCGTCGATTATCTGCCCTAGTTAAATGCCATGATGGATTTAAATTAGCCGAAAAGGATTTAGCTATTCGTGGGCCAGGATCTTTGACTGGCCAAAATCAATGGGGCATTCCTAACTTAGTAATGGCTAATATCGGAGACTTACCGCTAATCGAAAAAACAAGACAAGCCGCTAAAGATCTACTAGAAGAAGATCCCGAACTAAGAAAACATCCCGGATTGCTAAATAAAATAAAAGATCTAGAGACAAACGTACATTTTGAATGATGTTCGAGGCTTTTTGAAGCCGGAAAAGATCATCATTCAAGAAAAGCAAAACCCCTCTTAAAAAGAAAGAGGGGTTTTATCATTCACAACTTAAAAATCATTAAGGAGCTACTTCTTCATAACCTGGTAGACCGAAGACACCCGTTGTTGGCACAGCCTTAGTTAAGTCACAATAGAGCCCGGCTCCATCCGTCACGATCATCTTAACCGAACGTTGTGAAGCCGTTCCGCTGAAGATAACTAAGGGATTCCTATCGGTTAAAGTCAATGGATATTGAACCTCCCCGTCAGTAATTTTGGCCTCTGGGAATGTCCAAACATAGCTAGAGCTCCCACCATAAACCCTTGAATTATCCGTAAATTGAGTTTCTTCCTCTAAAACTGGTGGCTCTGGTTCCCAAGAGAAATCCGGTTCGGGATAAGGATTGGCTGGCGTTACATATATTCCTTCATAAACAAACCAATCCGAAGAAACACTCTGGCTATCCTTAACTCTAATTCGCCATCGATATTCCTTGCCGTAATTCAGATAGTTAATAGGTATCGCATAGGCCTCGCTGTTGCTATTAATCCATCCATTTGTTACTGGAATGTAGTTATTAAAGGCATCATTAGTAGCAAACTGTATTTCAAAAGCAGATTGGTTGAATCCATCATCGCTAACAAACTTCCAATAAAGCGTTGGCTGAGTAGGATAAGGGCATGAACGACAATCGTTGGTACAAGTATTCGGATCCATGGTTAAGTCTTCTACTCGAGGCTTAGATGTTTCTATCTCTGACACTCTGAGATCGGTTACTTGAGCTTGAGCCGCTTCAGCCAGGCCTCGCTCAATAATGACCTTAGGAGTATAATCTCCCGCTGACCCATAAGTACAAACATCTTCTGCCACATAAGAATCGGCATCTAATCCGGTCATTCGATGGATCCAATTACCACACTGATTAATCGCACCTTCAATATCAGCTCCAACATAATCACAATCACACCAGAAAGTGAAATTCGCCGGACCAATAGCCGTACTGTCAGGAGAAATAGATGCCGTCAGATCAATGGTCAAAGGAGCATTGCCCGAAGCGGGATTGGCTGAAAGAGAAGCAGTTAATGTCTCTTCCTCCAGGACAGCTCCGATGGCGGTAACCTGTGTTGCCGCAGGGAAATTGCCTCCCTGGAACCAAAGATTGTCGATTGTGGCGTAAATAAAAGATTCTGGAACCTCCACTCTTATTTCTCCTATTCCCGGACCAACTACCTCAACATAATGATACGATCCCTCTCGATAGGTAATTAAATTATCTGTAACTGACACTTCAACTTGGTCCAATGTTAAAGGGTTCGTGGCTGCTGCTCCGATTTGAGGATTAAAAATGTTATCATGGTTCACACCGAGAGAGCGAGCATTAATTTGATAAGGAGTTAAATATTCGTTATCGATTGATGTTAACTGGTTGTAATCATTTTCCGCATTATCAACCCAATCAATCGGTGGCGTATCCCAGACCGAACCAGTGAAAAACCACTCTCCCTCTGGTTCTCCTAATTCGATCCTTAAGATGTCGCCGACACCCAGGATATCTCCCCCATTTATTCTTTCGCCCGTTTCAATATCAATCAGATAGATTGGATAATCATTGGTAAAATTAATTCTAGCCCCCAATCCGATATGACTTGCAAAAACGCGGCTCCCTCCCGAGAAACCTGATTCATATATCCGATGGCAAGGATTGTTTTGAGGATGACGGATATTATTGCAGATAGCGCTTCTTCCTTCTAAAACGCTAGTTTTCCTTTGGGTAGCTGTTTTGGTGTTAACCGTCACTGATCCATCTCTCAATTCCCCAGCTTGAAAGCGGGGAATCGTCGAAAGCTCCAATCTTTGCGCATAACTCCCAAGCCCTGAAATGATTCGATCAATAAAGCTTTGTTGAGAAGCTTGAGCCAAGAAAGGCATGAGCATTCCAGTCACCAAGATTAACCCCATCAATGCCATGCTTGTTGCTGATAACGGTTTTGCTGATTTTTTACGTCCTTTAAAGAGTAACCAAATGACGATTAATAATGCCGCCAGACCAATCAGCCAGAACCAAACTGCCGAACCGGCCTTGTGCACATATTCCGCCTGATATGAGTTACTACCAGCTAATATTTTAACCTGATAAGAGTGACCAGCTATAAAATCAACATCTTCTCTTAAATCACTACCATAATAGGAAGGATTAAAATAGACTAAATTACCATCTTGATCTTTTATTTCAACTGCTAACCGAGTATCAGTTAAGCGACCGGCCATATCATAAGAGCCAACAATCAATTGCCCTCCTTGAACTTCCACCCTTAAATCAGCCATGTCGGTGAAGAGATTAATATCATAAAATAAATCAACCTGATCAATTAATTGATCGTTCTGATAAAGCTTGCCTCTTAGCCAAACTTGATTATAGTCTCGTCGAGTCGTAAATTCTGACAATCCGGCCATAATCGAAGGAGTAATCTCTCCCTCATAGTCCCAACGACTAATTTCATTTCCAATTTCATCTTCCAATAATACCTCTATCCGTCCTTCGGTTCCATGAAAATCGTTTGTATTGTGGAAACAGACAAAGAAAGAATTGGCTTGGTTTCCTTTAATTGGGAAATCATTTAAAGCTAAAAAGTTAAACCGAGCTGGTGCATCAGATCCATTGACCACAAATCTTACTTTCAAGATTGACTGATCCGTTTGAGCCTCAAATAAATAAACCCCAGGAACTAAATCAGAAATTGCTTGACTGCGAGCAATTACTTGCCCTGCTCCGACTGAAATCTCGCTTTCTTTTTCCCAAATTAGTTGATCTGGACCAACGCTGTCCCAATGATACAATTTCTCAATCATAGTGACTGTTCTATCCTGAGCAGACAAACTTTTTAAATTAAAAAACAGCTCAACTTGTTCTTCTTCCACAGTCGGAATGAATCCTCGAGCTTGGAATGGTTGACTTCCAACCAAAACCGTTTCTTTGTCAAAATAAACCTCGTTAACTTCAACCTCTTCAAAGGTAAAATCGCTTAAACCACCGTGGACGCCCTCTGTAAAACTTAAACCGGAAAGGTTCATCTTTTCCGAGATTAAGAAATGACCGACCATAAAATAGGAACCACCCGCTAATCCTGCTGAGGCTTGCCAATCAAAGCCAATCTGTTTTTCGCTCAAAGCATTCAAAGTGATATCCTTGGTCGCCCAAAATTCATCAACCAAGTAATTACCAGTGTTGCTTAAGCCATCTGTCTTATTCCGGAAAACTTGAATAAACAAACCGCCATCAACTAAAGGATAATCATTATGATTACGCAAAGTCGCACTAACAATCATTTTCTGATCCGGCATCAAAACTTCCTGCCCTAGGCCTAATTCTATCTCGACACTGTTAAAATGATAGTAATCGAAACAATTAATGCCCGTTAAAGAACTTTCCTCGCCAATAGATATTTCAATCAATTCATCTTCTTCTGAAATTTCGTCCGTTAATACTTCTCCTAAGGCTAAAAGAGGAGTGACTATTAAAGACAAAACCACAGCTAACCCAAATATTTTTTTAAACATATTCGCTTTTTATTAATAACTCACTTCATTGTAATACAAAGAGTAGGATAAGGCAAGTAAAAACCCTCCTCCCTAAACATCAGGGAAGAGGGGAACTTTCCATTCCGGGAACGTAGAGCCTTTCGCGCTGAAGAAGCGGAAAAGCCTTTCGTCGCTCGCTCTCCTCAAGCCGAACGCCCCAGCGATGTGCTTTGCGATTCTGGCTTGATCTACTTTTCTTCTCGGCCATCGAGCAGTCGAGAACGCAAGCGGCTTCATTATTCTTCCACAGCTCTTGTGATCGATTGCACATCTCTGGCAATAAGCACCAGGGAAAATGGTGAAATCTCCGTCCGAGCTCTGGTAGAATACCAGAAATTGAGCACCCTCCTGCCCACAGCTGGTGCAAGAAGGACCAATTCTGTCTTCTCCTTGCTGGATAAGCCAGGCGGCGTGTCTGTTCCCTGCTTGAGCCAATAAAGACACATAGCGAGGATCAGTAAACATCAACCGCTCCAATGACTTCCCGGCATGAATCCCAGTTTGCAACACAAACTGACGAACCGTCATTATAACCTCCCTCCTAGCAACGATACCCTCTTATAACACAATTAAGAAATAGAGTCAAGAATAATCAATTATTGAAAAAATTTCATTCTGCTTTAAAAACTCCCTGAGCATATTATTCATTACCGGTACAACCAATTGACTCCGATAAGCCTCAAATGCTTCTCTTTTTACGCCCTGATCAATTTTAGAGATATGAAAAACGCGCCAATCCTCATTCATCATCAGATTCAGCGGTGGCAATAGATAATTGTCCTGTTTCCGATTTTTCTTTAAAGATGTTTCTGGAAAACGATGATAATGAACTAAATATTGATAAAGTATTATTTTGTTTTTTCGAGCTGAAATATCAGCCACTTGACCAATCGCAGCATGATCACGATGAGTGTCCTGAATGTGAGGAGCAATAATTAAATGAGGATTAATCTTTCGAATCAATTTATCTAAATTATGTTGTAATTCTTCTAATCTTCCAGTTCTCAACGATCCATCCGAATAATGCCAATAAAATCGACGGTGAGAGGGAATTCCTAAGACTGAACAAGCTTGGCGAAATTCCCGAAAACGCCTTTTAGATATTCCCCTTTTATTCCCATCAGTCACCAAAACTACCCATATTTCAGAACCCATTCTGGACGCCTTAGCAATATATCCTCCCGCTCCGATCGTTTCATCATCAGGGTGAGGGGCTAAAACCAAAACCCTTTGCCCTCTTTCAGGCTGATTCAATCTAGCGATTAAATAGATTAGAGATTGAGGAATGGTTTGACCATACCAGAATATAATCAGCCCCAATAAAAATAAAGCAGCTAAAAATAATCCTAGAGATAAGAACATATTTTATTATATCTTAAAAAAGAGCTGAAAAACAAGTTAAATGTTTTATCCAACAGGAATAAATTAAACCAAAAAGCCGAACTTGATAAGCTCGGCTTTGATAGAACGTCTCTTATTTCAGCTCGAAGCTAGCCACTACTCGATCGAATAATTCCTGCCCCTCTGCCCAATCATCTGTGGGAAGATTGATGCCAATATTCCAGATATATTCTCCATCATCAAAGAAAGTCGTTGCTGTTACCGATTGATACTGATCCCAATCAACCTCCATCTCGAGGTATCGAGCTGGAAGCTCCAATACTGTTCTTTCTTCGTCCGCTCTGACGACAACACTATCTTCTCCCATAAGCTCCATCTGCTCTTCTAAGAAACCCATAATTTCTTCCATGTGCTCATCAAGAGGTTTTTCTTCGTTTAAAAATCTTTGGATCGTTAATTCCGTCCAAACAGTCTCTGATGACATTTCTTCTTCTGTTCCAGTAACTAAAAAGGCTGAAAACACATCTCCGCTTCCTTCATAACCATACCATCCTTCTGGCAACAAAACGCTAAAATCTTCTGTTTCAAAGATTGTATCTTGTTCAACTCCAACCCAATCAACTTCTGGTTGCTCATTTTCATCAACAACTGGCTCTGGCTCTACTTGGCTACCAGAAAAAGCCAAGAGAATAACCATTATTAAGACCAATGCAACGACTAATGCAACAACTACGATTTTTTTATTCATATATCTTTTTTAATTAAAACACTATTATGTTGTCAGTATAACGAATTATAATTTAAATTCAAATTAACTTTTACTTCGCGGAATAAATTACTGTAACAAATAAAATCCGTTATAATAAATTCATGTCCAAGTTATTAATTATTCCCATTCTGATTGTTCTTGGATTAACTATCTTCCCATTATCGATTGATCATATTTCACCCCCAGAACAAGAAACCCCCTCCCCCGAAATTAGATTATTCTTCGTAGGAGATATTATGCTTGATCGCGGAGTTGCTTTTTACATGCAAGAAAATCAAGACTGGTTTTGGCCATTTCGAAGAATTGCTGACTTCCTGAGAAAAGCTGATCTTGTTTTTGGTAATCTTGAAAGCATGATCTCCGACAAAGGAACTAACGTTGGAAGCATTTATTCTTTTCGCGCTGATCCGGCAGTCATTCCCGGATTGAAGTTCGCCGGATTCGATATTGTTTCTGTAGCCAATAATCATAGCTTTGACTATACTCGGTCCGCTTTCGAAGACACTCTTCATCGCTTAACTGAATCTGGAATTAATTATGTCGGAGGAGGATTTTCCGACCCAGAATCTCGTTCTCCTGTAATAAAAACCATCGCCGAAACTAAAATTGCTTTCTTGGGCTATTCTAGCGTTGGTTCGTCCTCTTGGCAGGCAACATCAGAAACCCCTGGCATTGCCTGGTTGGACATTGAAGAAATAGAAAGATTTAAGCAAGATATCTACTCCGCTCAAGAGAAATCAGACATTCTGATTGTTTCTATCCACTTTGGAGAAGAATATCAATTTGAACCAAGTCCAAGCCAAAGAATTTTAGCCGAAACAGCCATTGAAGCCGGAGCCGATCTAGTTGTCGGCCACCATCCTCACGTTCTCCAACCGCTCGAGCAATATCACCAAGGATGGATCGCCTACAGTTTAGGTAATTTTATTTTCGATCAATATTTTTCTTCTGAAACTATGAAATCTGCTATTTTAGAAGTAACTGTTCAAGACAAAAACATCACCAACCTAAATCTTATTCCGGTTGCTTTGACTGAAGAGTATCAAGTTTATTTGAGCAATTAAATATTTGGATCAAGCGGTAAGCTCCGATTCAGAGACTTTTCTTTTTTCCAAACAATTGAACCCCAAAGAACGTAAAATATGATTGATCCGATTCCGGGAGTCAACAGGGCTAAGGCCCACCATTCCGGACAATTAATCCGAGTACAAATCTTTAAATGCCAGAAGAAGATGAAAACTGACAAAGCGGTTATAGAGAATATATTGACCACCGGAATGAAGAAGGTCAGGATTAATAACATGGGCCACCAGTGCATCTTAGCCATTCGGCTCATCAAATAAAGATTAAAGAGCGGGATCCAGGCAAACCAAGCATGACGAACACCTAATTTTTGAGCTAATTTCATATAAACTAAAGAAACGTAAACGTACATGCCTATTATCATCAATATAATCAGCGGAATAAAGAAAACCATCAACGTGGCAAAAATCGTTAAAAAGGTTTCTAATTTTTCAACTCCTGCTGGGATCCTGGTTGTTTCCTCTAAAAAATTAGTAAGAGCAACGCCCGATATATCATATAAATCATAATCCATGAGATTCTCTCCATCGATTATGGAGTCGAAAGATTCTTCTAGTGAAATTTCAGCAGAAGTAGGACTCGAGATAATCATTAGTCCAAATAAAATCAAACTAATGATCGATATTAATTTAAAGGCACTTTTTTCCATAAAAAATAAGATTAATTGAACTTATTGTATCACAAACATGATAATAAATAATCATCCTCTTGCGATTTTTAAAAAGCATGGTAATGTAAAGGTATCAGGATTTACCTCCTATGGGTCTCTGGAGCGAGAGAGCGGTAACGTTTCTGCGCGCAAGAGCTAGGCACAAGCCTAAACGGTGCCGCCTCTCTCTCCAGATCGACAAAGACTCTCGTGTGGGTACGCGAGAGTTTTTCATATATTGACCGCCGAAAAATCCATGATACAATGGAGCTAGGAAGAAATGCCCATCCCGATCTCAAAAATGTCGGATCAAGCTTTCTTCCGATGGTATAGGACTCTCGCTGTATGCGAGAGTCTTTTCTTTTTTAATAAGATATAAATCAAATCCTTCCTTTAAAAAGATCTGATAATAATATGATTCTCTGTGAATCTTCTTCTTGAAATACAAGTGTGTTGCTTGACAAATAAGATAAATAAAATATAATTAATGACTGTTGTATCGAGAAAAGGGAGAGAGGGGTCAACGAACCCGAACGAATCACCACCTGGACACGAACACGACCCCTCCTCCCCACATGTATCCTCGCTATGTAGCGGGGATTTTTCTTTATATAAAACAAAAAAGAACGGAATTGCACACCTTCCGTTCTTTTGTTTTTGAGAATTAGTAGCGACGATCGTCGCGGGGTTTGGGCGGCTTGGCCTCGCTTACAGCGATGGTGCGGCTGCCTAATTGATGACCATCTAATTCAGTGATTGCCTTAGCGGCATCCTCTTCATTCTTATAGGTCACAAATCCGAAACCTTTGGATCGGCCAGCGTGGTCGGTGATAATAATCGCCTCTTCCACTTCGCCTAGACCAGCAAAGAGCGATTTAAGCTCATCTTCGGTCGTATTCCAATCAAGGCTTCCAACAAAAAGCTTTTTTGGCATAAATTTAATTAACTAATATAGACTACACTTTAACCCCGTGTTTCGATACGTCGTAGAACTAATTGTGCGCATTCTTTCTACTTTCTCAGAAAGACGAAGTTACGGCTCAGTATGATATATCTACTGATAAAGTCAAGGAGTAATTTCTGGTTCTGGCAAGTTATCGGCAGGAAGATCAGGTTGTATCTCTTCCTCGACACATGGCTCCTCCCAAATTCTGAGACATTTCTGCTTCGGCTCACACCAACTATAACCAGCAGCTATTAAACAGCCATGCTCATCTGTTTCACCGCCAATTAATGGCTCTTCTCCTTGATTTCGAGCCAATAACCACCATAATCCAGCAGCAATAATTAAAATAATAACTAACCAAATAATTATTTTTTTCATATGTTTTAATTAATAATTGAAACGATTGCTATTTTACTCCCGACCTAAAGAAAGTCAAAGTTTTAGACGCTATCAAGATTGTGAATTGTGAAAATAATCTGCTATTGCTAACTCGAGATCAATTAGCTGTTCTACTATTCTAAAATATCTACCTTTTTCTAATTGTTCGCGCTTATTGAATCCCCAAGTAACTCCTATTACCTGAACATCAACTTGCTCTGCTTCGCGCATATCACCTAAAGTATCGGTTACAAAAACACAATTTTTGGATTCAAGATTGTGCTTAGAGAAAATTGTATTCATTTTCACAACTTTGCTATGGTGAATATCGTTACCCATTATCTCTACAAAACAATCAGCTAGGCTATATTTTTTCAGAAATTCTTGGATCCCTTTAGTAATAGTTGAAGAAATGATAAATAATTTATATTCTTGGGTCAATCTTGTAATCAATTCATCCATCTCATTAAATAATTTTACTTCTTCTTTCATTCTGGGAATATAGTGGTCAAAAAAATCGTAGCTCCCATTATATCCAACTGCCGCTAGACGATCAGCCCAACCCCAATCATTAACATTGCCTTCCAGAATTTGACGATAATCATCTTTTGTCATATCAGTAAAGACGGATTTATGAATATCGAATGCTGTTTGGAAAGAATCGGCAATTACTCCATCAAAATCAAAGAAAATAGACTTCTTTATTTCAGATTCATTCATTCTTAAAAAAATAAGTTACGGACATGCTAATCGGACATATGTCCGATATTGTCCGTATTCAAAAATTATCTCTAAACTAGAATTAAAAAACCAAAGCCGCGTAATAGCTGAGATTAGCAATTTCTTCGGTAGTTAAATTTTCAGCCATAGACATGGCTTCCGATATCAATTCCTGAGATATCTCAACCTCTTGACCCACTTCCAACCATCGAGAGCCATCCGGTTGACTAAGATCAATTCTCCTCTGAACATAGTCCTCCATATATATTTTCTTTTCAGCTGAAATATTTTGATTAGACTCTTCGAGATAACCATTAATCGCCCGACGAGCTAAATGAGTCAGACCCTCTCCATCTCCAGCCCTTTCTCGATAAACATTAGATGGTTTCGAATCTTGGAGCAAGCTAGTAATTGGTTCATCAAATTCATCGATCTCATCAGCATCATCCTGATTCCCTTCGTTAATTGAAAACAACCCTCTTTCGATGTTTTCAGCTTGTTCAGAGATACTCGCCCTTAAATCGTTGGGATTGTATCTGACTAGCGCAACTCCCAAAGCAAAAGCCAAAATAACCATCAAAACAATAATTGAAGATAAATAAAAACTTCTCGTTTTTAGTCTATTTTTAAAAACAATAAGATTTTTCCTAAATTGGAAGTCCATAAATAATAATCTTATTATACCCCAAAAACCATGAAAGACAATCTTCGGTCAATCAGAAATCAAGACAGATCTGCTTTCTCTGATTTTTTAACTAAAACCAAAGATTCCTCTTTCTTTTTGCTAAAGAAAAAGATATAAAGGATCTCCAATATGCCTAAAGTATTCAAAAGCAACATTACGATAAACCAATTCTTCTGACTGCGGCGAGCTGCTCGCCAGAGAGCCCAGCCTGTCCAAACAAGAGACCAAAGAGCGATCAACAATGCGATCTCCGGGTTGGCCAATAAAAATTCTTCGACAACAAATAATTGATCCATAATATTATTAATTTAATTGCTAATTTATTATATCTGATTAAATCTTGAGAGCAATCAGAATTGTGTTAGAATAAAAAAGAGAAGAGCTTGTACGCTCTCCTTCTTCAGAAGGAGGTGATATCCGCCCACAAGGCTCCAGGAGGGAGATAAGGAGCAGCTCGAAGCTGTTGGCATACTTAAAGAGCCTTAATGATGGGCGCAAAAAAAATCCGAGAGGACCTCCCTTGGGGGGAACGATGCGTTCGTCGTTCCCCCACCCTGTTTTTATCAAAAATATTCTCTGGATTATTTTTTAAGCAAAATTCGATAGAATGGCCTGGCAACCATTATAATTATAACTAAAACCAACCACCAAAAATTAATCTTGCCCAAAGACGGAATTAAAATTACCAGCAAAACACCAAAAAGCACACAGCTCCATTTAACCAGAGCCATATCCCAAGCATCCATTTTTCCCATTTTTATATTTATCCAAGAAATAAATTTCATTTTAAAAAATAATTAATTAATAATTCGACCTTTAATATATTCTACCTCAATTAAAGCAATATTAAATAATTAATATGTCAAATTCTAGAAAAGAAATCATTCGAACTATTTATCTTTATCTTTTTTCTTTGATCGGATTAGTTTTAATCATAATTGGTTGTGTCAATTTAGTTAACCTGGGCTTAAAGTCATTTGTTTTTAAACAAGCTGATGAAATCATCATTTACCCTCGTCAATCAATTAACCTTGAAACACAAGAAGAGATAAGTGAAGAGAAAATAATTCAAGCTCAAGAAGAAGAATTGGCTTATCGCACCCAAGAATTAGTTTCTCGCAAACAACGCTCAGCGGCTAATGCCGTAGCTATGATTATTGTCGGATTGCCTCTTTATCTCTATCACTGGAAATCAGTGCAGAGCACTAAAGAAAAAGATTAATCGGAAAAAATCTCGGATTCTCTAAATAAAGAATCTATTTAAAAAAAGAGCGCCTAAAAAATCTCGAAGATTATTTTTTCGGAGCTTTTTTAGGTTTTTTTGTTTCTTTTTTTCTAGAATTATTCCCTTTAGCCATAAATACTAAAATTAATAAGCATTCATTGCTTTAATTTTGACGAAAAATATCTATTAATCCCACAGCCTAAAACAATCAATATTCGCCACTACCATCGTCTGGACCCATACATAAACCGCTTTTTACGCCATCGTTATATCCATTTTCCGGGGGAGGACCCTCTCCGTCTCTGGGTCCGCTAGCTAGTCCACCCGTACCAAGACGCCATCACTTAGATTCCATAATATTAATAAATATTAATTATTTTAATTGTATCAAAATCGTTTAGCTTGTCAAAGTTTGCCTAAATAATGATAACTATTTGAAGTGATAATATTGATATTTATTGTTGTTAATTTAATTATAATTCGTTGTTTTTTTATATTAATTTTAATTTACTTTATTGACATTGATCAATTTTCGCCTATTTATATCCGCATCTAAGTTTCGTAAATAAAAAAAGGGGGTGACTCAACATCATCACCCCCCGAAATGTGCCTACGCACAACAAGTCGTTTCGATCGACTACTTCCGGACACGCCCGTTTTCGTCGATGTATCCCACGATCGTCACAACGCCAAGTTGCTTCTTCATGGCTACAGCCCTCCTGTTTCTATCGGCGGGACGAACGAAATTGACGACAATAAAGAGAACAAACCTCCTTTCCCGAGTCTACACTTCTCGGATTCTAGTAAATAATAGCTGAAATAATTGCTTGTTGTCAAGTAATCTAAAAGAAAAATCGCCCAAGAATAAATCCGGGCGATTTAATTCTAACTCAGAAATTTTGGCAGGCTCCTCTGGTTTTATCAATCCAAACAATCTTTGGGACAACTTTCTGTTGTCTCAGCGCAAGGGCAACCAATTGCCTCGCAAACAATTTCTTGACAAATCCCATCTCCGCACAAGTCTTGGCAGAAAACCATTCCTTTTTGGCATTCGCCCTCGAAAAATTCCCATTCGTCACACTCGGAACCATCATCAAAAAGACAGAAGCCTTTTTGTGATTCATCAACCAATGTTCTGATATCAGATTCTCCGCCTTGTTCAATACAATAAACAGAGGCTGGATTAGCTAATTGAACATTATTCTCTCTGGCAACAGCACAATTATCAAAAATAACCTCTTCATTCTCTTTAAAAGAAACCATTTCTTCTCCCTTCGTCCAGAGCTCAATGCTTTCATCTTCGCTTAAATATCTAGCCCCACTTCCTGAAATAGCTTGATAAACTTTAATTTCTCGGCCATCACTCAAAACCAATTCCGCATAGGAAGGTTTTTCTTGATGATTATAGTAAACAACATCGATCCAGGCATCGTCATCACACTCAAAACGAACGTTGATTTGATCATAAGGAGTATCCTCTGTTCCTTTGTTACCAAAACTCTCAGTAATTAAAACTACTGCGATAATTATAATCAATGCCCCAATTAAAACTAAAATTGTTTTCTTCATACTTTTAATTATTTTTTATATTTTAAAACAATTAGAAACCCTAATTATTCTATCACAAAATTATTTTCTTTATTCCAGGCACAACTTGTCACACAAAATCTACCTCAATGCTGAAATATATGAATGAAATTAAGGACGATTTTTAACAGCCGCCAAACCCTTCCAATCTTCCAGATCTAAATCTGGTTTCTCCTTGCGATATCTTGCATATAATGATATCCCTTCAGGATTTTCCAAAATATCAACCTTAACACCCCTTTCGCTTAACATTTTTTCATTTCCCGAATTATTGGTAACGTCTCCGACGACTACGCGATTAAATTGACGCATGTAAATAAGAGTAGCGCACACATCACACGGACTAAGTGTGGTGAAAATTGTCATTGAACTGAAATCCTGGCGACCCGCATCTCTTATGGCTGAAGTTTCGCCATGGTTGTAGGGATGGTTCTCTTGGACCAAAGTGTTGTGACCTTTCCCGACAATCTGACGCGTTTTATTGTCAATTATCACGGCTCCAGCGGGACAACCCCCTTCGTTGTAGCTTTTCTTGGCCAAGAAGAAGGCAATTTTCATAAAATCCTTGTCTTCAAGCTTCTGGAAAAAATCATCATCTGCCAAATCTCGAAGACTAGTTGTCGGAAGATGGGCAATTATCTCTAAAATTCCATCCTCAATGTTTGTATTATTGTTTATGAATTTCATATTATTAAATTATACTGCAAGTTTAAATTGCAAGAAAGCAAAAACTCTTGATTCTTAAATTCTCAGGCCTCAGGCCTAAAGAAACTTTTCCCTCCCAAAAAATATTTATCTTTTTAATAAGCAAATAAACGTCGATCCGACTTATCCAAACATCAACCACCCTGGCTTAAATATTAACAATAAGCCAATAATGAACATCAATATTCCACCGATCAGATGCGAATAACGAGCATATTTAGTGGTAACTCCGGTCATTTTTAATGTAACCATGGCAATGAAGAAAACGAGTAAGTCGTCTAACATAAAGAAAAATATGTAGAGCAAGAGATAGGCATAATATTGCCATCGAGCCAGATTGCTCAAAACCAAGACTTGCGTGTAAATGGCGGGTAAACCAGCCGAGCAAATAAGTTCAACTAAATTAACCGCAAAGGCTAGCAGAATAATTCCTCCTAAAGCTAAATAGAAGCTCTTTTGATGAGTAATATTTTTTAGCTTTTCAAAAATCTTTTTTCTTTTCTCTGTCCCAGTGACCTTGCAAACAACTTCGGGATTAGTAAAGTACTCTTTCAGATTGTAGCCACCAGCCAAAAGAGCGACTGCTCCGATTAATACCCTTATCCAAATTACTAGTCCTATGAATAAAATGAAGTTGAGCCAGGCAGCCATAAAAATAAAATAGACTGAAGCGGAAGCAACGATAAAGGCTGACCCCAATATCCACATCCTTTTTCGATCTTTCATGCCTAAGAGTAGGCTTATTAAGAATAATAATGCCCACATAGCACAAGGATTAAAGCCATCTAAGGCACCTAAAACTATCGTCAGAATCGGCAAAGAAAAATTCTTCGTTTCAATTTTACCGAACAAAGGAACATTAATTGTTTTCGGAATAGATGATTTTTCTTCTTCGCATCCACAATCATCTTCGCCCCTATCTTGCTGATCATTCTCATGCAGAGCTAATATTTCTCTACCGATATCTCGACAAACGCTGTCTTGAGCACACTTAATCGCATCCTCTATGGCGGCCCCGGTGCTTTCTTCGCTGTGCCAACCAATAAAATATTTTTCACCCACCAAAGTGAAGGGTACAGCAGAAATATTAATATTGAGCGTTTGAGCTATTCCCCTTAATAATTCTATATTCTCTCGGCTTTCTTCAATTTTAAAATCATAAACTTTTACTTCCAGATATTTTTCTTCAAGTTTTTCTAAAAAAGGTTTCTCTTTGGCACAATGCGGGCAACCCTCGCTCCAGAAAAAGTAAATATTAATATCAGATGATTCTTGAGCAAAAACATCCTGGCCTGGAACAATAAATAAAGAAATGAGAAATGAGAAAAGAATAATCTTTTTAAACATATTTTTAATCTTGATAAATAAAACACAGATTTATTATTTTAACTCTGTTTTTTCTAAAATTAAACCATTAAGTATTTTCTCGACTAGCTTAATACTATCTCCATCTAATATAGAGATGGGGGTTACGTCTTTATTTAGCTTTCTAAGTTTTTCGGAAGCTTTGTTAATAATTTCCTCTGAAACTACATCTTTTTTGCTCAAAAAAACATATTCTCTTTTTTCCAAAAGCATTTTATTGTGTACCCCAAGCTCTTCTCTGACTGTTTTGTAGTCCAATACTGGATCAGCTGAATCAGCAGCCACAAAATGAAAAAGAATCTTAGTTCTTTCTATATGGCGCAAAAATTTAAAGCCGAATCCCTTGCCCGAAGAGGCGCCCTCGATAAGCCCAGGAAGATCAGCCAAAATCAATTCATCATAAACGCCTAAATTTGGTTCTAGGGTTGTAAATGGATAATTAGCTACTTTGCTTTTGGCATTAGTTAATTCGTTGAGCAAACTTGATTTACCAACATTTGGCAATCCAATAAATCCAACATCAGCAATTAATTTTAATTCAAAACGAATTTCAAGAGATTCTCCAGGCTTCCCATACTCAAATTCTTTTGGGCTTGTATTAGTTGAAGACCTAAAATGAAAATTGCCCCTTCCTCCAATTCCTCCACAAACAATCATCTCAGTTTCTCCAATTTTGGTTATTTCAGTACTCTCGCCTGTTTCTAAATTGTGTATTACCGTTCCAACAGGAACTTTTAAAATCAAATCATCCGCATTGCTACCGTCACAAAATTGAGGACGACCATCTTGCCCATTTTCAGCTTTAAATTCTTTTTTAAATCGGAATTTATTCAATGCGCTTAAATCAGAAATACCCTTAACGTAAACACTGCCACCCTCGCCACCCTTGCCGCCAACTGGGCCCAGAGACATTAGGTTTTTATTAAAAGCCACCGCCCCTTTTCCACCATTTCCAGCCGTCACTCTTATTTTAACGTCATCAATAAGCATATTTATATTTCTTATAAAAAATCAAATCCCGCTTTTAACGGGATTGATTTTCGTTTACTTAACTCTGCAAAAATGACTATCAAACACGAGTTACATTTATTGCATTAGGTCCTTTCGGAGAATCAGCTTTTTCAAAAGAAACTGTGTCACCTACGCTTAAATCTTCGTAGGCTACATCTTTCAGCTCGTTTCGATGAAAAAACAAATCTTTTTCTTCGCCTTCAATAGCAATGAATCCGAATCCCTTATCAGTAAGGTTTTTGATCGTTCCTTCCATGATTTAAAAGATAAATTAATTTAATTAATGTTTTAAGGTTTTATCCTAAAGCTTAGCGTCCAGCATAAATTCGACTAGATTTCTATTAGACGACTATCTTACTCGGATAGAGTACCACTTTAAAAGTAATTCGTCAACTAAATAATAGCCCTATTCGGAAAACAGTTTCAAAAATAGAATATTTTATGTAAATGAAAGTTAAGCAACTAGATGCCGATGTTTTTATTTATATTTTTTACCTGATCTTCTCTCAATTGATGGTATAAAAATATCATCGTTTTCGTTTCGATGAAAAATAATGCGAATATCTCCTTTACGCACCCGGAAAATATCATCCCGTCCTTTTAATTTTTTTACATCTAATGAGCCAGCTTTTCTTTGTTTAATTTTTTGAAGTATTATTTTAATGATCTTTCGCTCCTTTTCGTCTAATTTGCTCAATGCTTTTTCAATCTTATCCATATAAATACTATATTCTGGAAATCAAATCTTCGATATTTAACCCACCTTTATGAATTTTAGTAAAATCAATCACCCTTTCCCATTCTCCTTCATCTACGGGGGTAATTTTAAATAGAGGATCTGATCTTCGCATGACAATTAAGCTCTCTCCGTTTTTTACGCGAGCAACATATTTATCAACATTTTCTCTTAATTCTTTTAAACCAATCATTGTTTCCATAATATTCATATTAATTCTATTATTAGTTTAACTTAAGATAAACTTTTGTTAATTTTTAGAGATAATAATTTCTTATATCTGAGAATAAAAAACTCGCCAACAAAAAGAGAGAAAAATAATTAGCTTTCGCTAAATATTGATATTAGAATCTTTATTCCCCCAAGATGCTTAATTTCGAAAAACTTGCTCGAGGTTTTCGACATAATCAAGGGTCACAAACTGATCAAACCCCTTCAATGCCCTGACATTTCCAATTCCTACCAAACTATTCTTGGTTAGAATATGGACAACCAGGCTTATTTTTCATTTCTTTTTAGCAGTAGTTTTCCTTGAAACTTTTTTATCTTTCTTGTCCGCTGATTTGAGAGATTTTTTGAAACTAATTTTTCCAGTAACTTTTTTTTCTTTATCTTCGGAATCAGTTTTTATCAAAGATTCTATTGTTTCTGGTGTTTCTAAGTGCTTGTCCTCTGGCGTTAAGATACTTATGATTATATCTAATTTAGCAATCAATTTATTAATTTGCTCATAATATCGATCATCTGGTTTTGGGGCACTAAAACTCCCTCTTCTCTCATCTCTGAACCCACCCCTCTCTCCTCCGTTCGAAAATTTCGAACTGCGACTCGGTCCACCCTGCTTTTTAAAACAATCCGAGCAATAAACTGGCTTGTGGTTCGTTGGCTTAAAGGGAACTTCGCATTTTTTGCCACAATCACTACAAATCGCTGGATACATCTCTACTGGCCCTCTCTCTCTTTGACCGCCGAAAGAATCTCTCTTGTTGAACCCCCGCCTGCCATCATTCCTTTTAAAGTTACTCATATTTTTTTCTCAGATGTTTTAATTTTATCTTTCTGATTATTAATGATAATCGTGGCACACATTATAAGATCTCGCTTGGCGGAATGGCTTTTGAGGCGAATTACTAAGAATATTCATGACAAAGAAAACAAAAACCCGAGATATTGTCTCGGGTTGCTCGGCTCTGGGAATGCAGCAAAGCTAGAACCTGTTTTTGAAAAATAGGACGGGGACCGGGCCACTCTGGCCTGATCCCCCGTAGTTCAATAACTTCCTTCGCCGACTCTCCATCCCGTCGGAAGATAAGTGTTTTTCTTCGCCATCGCAATCTTGTCTGGATGCTTGGGCGTTAGCGTGACTCGCAGACCCTCTTCTTCTGGAGTAAGGGGACCTCGTCATCTCTTCACGAGACTGACCTCTTTCCTCCGACGCATGATCGCAGTACGCTTTGCCACATGCAGGACACAGGCTCCTCTGAGTTTCTCCTTTTCTCTGGGATAATCATGTCTCTGGCATTTAACTTGCAAACTGTCAAACCGCCTCCGGAAAAATACTATTGGCTCCCCCTATTAGATGAAGTTCGAACTTATTTTGCTTAAAATGAAAAATCTGGAAACCCTTCCAACGTTCTGTCTAATAATATAAATGCTTGTAATCCTGTCTCAAATTCAAAAGATATATCTCCGCTATCTAATACAGATGCGTCTTTAATTATAGGCTGTTCCTTGAGCCACTGTACTGTTATATCAGTTGCATTAGAATCTCCTTGGTCTTTTAGGTCAGTAAACATGCTGTTGGCGTCTTCTATAGTCTGGAGTATTAACTCTGCTTCTTCTTCTGTCATTTCTCTAAATTCTTCTTCATCTTTATTTATAATAGGCGTTTCTGTATTGTCTATAATCTCGGGCTCTATAACAGTATAATCATCCTTATGATCGTCATCTTGATTATTTTCAATGGAAACTTCCTCTTGAATTGAATTATTATCATTCAATACCCAAAAACCCGATAACCCTAACACGCCCATAATAATTATTGTTATTACTGAAAATAATAGTATATATTTGTTAGCTATCATTACTTTATATAAATAATTTATTTATTATACCAAAAAATCTCAATCGGTTCAAGCATGGAATACAACTTACTTGGGGCTCTATGAATAAAAAAGTCTGAAACAGCTCCGTATCGTGAACAACGCTAGAACCAAGATGGAAGGGGAAAATGAGCATATTTACATCTCAGATTTGCAAGAATGCGCTAATGCATAAACCTACCCTGTCGGGCAGGATCACTACAAATATTTTTTAATTTTTTTTAAGTATAAATTATTAAGACCGCCAAGTCTGAAAATTGCAATAGAATCAATTTTATTTTCTTTACAAAAAAATAAATCTTCATCCAGATTTTCGGGTTTTAAGATTGGTTCATTCCCAAAAATCCCGATCGCAATAGTGCCTAAACCAATCTGGAGATTTTTACCCAATTCTAAAGAACGCTTAGCTATATCTTTTTTTATTTTTTCCAAAAGAAATTTATTTTTAATCATACTTGAATAAAACATTACTATCTTTTTATGAGGATATTTCTCGATAGGATAAGAAATACCTAGCCACTCAAATTTCTTTTGAATTATTTTACTTGGAATTGGGTATTCAAAAACTAAGATTTGGATATTTAATTTTTTTGAATCTGTAAAAATTTTCCTAATAATTTTTTTGTTTTTGAAAAAAGAAAACAGATTCCAGAAAAATAATTTTGGAGTCAAAAAAGGAAGTTCCAAATCAATCAAAATTTTTAAATATTTATCTTTTTTATTTTTGAGCAAATCATCATATAGCTTTCTTAATTCAAAAGTATATGAGAACGGCGAAATCCAATAAGATTTTTCTAGAATTGGCCAATATCCTAATTCGACCGTTGAATTAATCTCTAAAATTTTATCTTTAATAATGTTAAATTCTTCTAAAGACTTGGCAGCTATATAGATTAGTGAAGGAAAATTTATTAGGTTCAGTTTCGCCAAACTTTCCTCATTAGGAAATTCCTCAAAAAAATTAATCTCCATAAATTAAAAATAATTAAGATATGTGAGTATTGTCTCGGTTAATCGGAACTAACTCGTTATTATGCGAACTCCACAGTTTAAATGCACTATTTATAGACGCTTCCTCTCCAATCGATCTGCTCTACAAGAACAACCGAGTTCTCGAAATCAAATTCAATCAGTAAACGCAATTTACCACTTCGAAGGCGATAGAAACCCTTCCACTCTCCCTTTAATTTTTGATGTCAATATTAAGATCTTCTCCGTCAAAAAAACGAATGGATCTTCGGACAAGTTCCTGTATTTTTTCTATTGCTATCTGGTTTTTAACTGAAAATCTCTCTGAATCTTTAGAAAAATACAATTTCCAAGACATGTTTCAAAGAGGATGACTCTTGGACTTTTGGCGAGAGGGCTTGCCATACCTTTTTTCAATATCTTTCTGCTCTCGCTCAGAAACATCAGACAAAGACAAAGCCCTGAGCTTCATGAGCTCCGAAGTCAAAACCTCGCGCACGCTTTCTTTAATAAGTCCTTTTAATTTTTTCTCAGAAACATTGGCATTCATTACCTGCATATTACTATATAGAAATACCTCGGTCAATTGCTCAATCACCTGACGATACCCTAAAAGTAAACGCTACAAAAAACCGAGATATTATCTCGGGCTGCCCTGCTCCCCATTGTGAACAATGTTAGGACCAAGATAGAAGGGGAAAATGAGTATATTTGTATTCCTGATTTAAAAGAATGCGCTAATATGTAAACTTATCCCACCCCGCTAATCACTATATATCATTATTAGAAAATCAAGAAAATATCTCTGTTATTTCAATTCGCTCTGGCCTGTTCCGGGGGTTAGCAGAACCTAAACCCGTCCGAGAAAGAAACAAAAGTTTCCTCGAAAACACTAAATAACTTGACAAAATGCTACGATGGTAATATCCTGTAATTAGAATTCACAGGAAAAAGCACCTCTTAAGGTTTTGTCCTTCTGCGGTGCTTTTTCATTTTAGCTTTCTCTGGTATCCCAGCTTTTTCTGCAGATTGTTGATAAAAACAATTTTTTCTTTGGCTGATTTTTTTATCAAGCTGGAACAGGTTTCGCTATAAGGGCTGATTACGCGTTCAAGCTTGTTTTTGCCATAAAGATACTTGATCAAAGAATAGAAATCTCCATCGCTGGAAATAATTACTGCTTTATCGTAATTATCAAGATCAATCATCGCTTGAAGAACAAGATCGGCATCTATATTACCCTTTATATTCCCGTCACTATCGGGAATAGTCGGTTTGAATATTAGAACATAGCCTGCTTTTTGCAGGAAAGAATAAATGTCTTGATTTCCGGAAACATAACCAATGAAATAATAAGCTGTTGTTACAGCATATTTTTCCTTGAGATATCTGCGAAAACGAATAAAATCCAATCTCCAGCCCAGACTTTGGATTCCAAGATGAAGATTCTGCCCATCGATAAAGGCATAATTCTTTTCTCTTTTATTCATATTTTCAGTATATTATAACACAAAAAACCCGAGAAAATGCTCGGGTTTTCAATGCTCCGGGAATGCGACAAAGTTCGAACCTGCTGACAATGAATCATAGAAAATCTGTAGCCGAATAAGATCAGCCTATCGACTGAATAACAAGCTAGAACGGTAATAAAGATGGGGAAAAAATACGAACCGATAAAAGCACAACTAAGAAAACGATGAAAAGGAATAGGGATGCGCCCACGGCAAAACCAAAACCCACTTTAATTGTCTCCTAGAAGGAGATACTTATTTTGATCTGATCTTTTTCTGAATTAGAAAAATCATTTTCAGTGGAAATCGATAAATCCTTGTTTTCCATATATTAATTAGTTGATGTTCTCACTTAGTTTGTTTCTTTGGTCAAGAAATCCATCGACTAGGCCAGAGATTTCTATGAGGCCATAAGATTGCCCAGCTCTTACGCGTAGGATGGATAAGCCTGCCGAACCTAGAGCCATGTCAACGAAACTATCTCTTTTTTTAACATTTTCTTTGCTGTGGCTTGAGTCATCTAGCTCTACCACTAAAAGGGGTCTTATTTTCACTTTATCGCAAAGCAAAAAATCTACATGTCTTGATTTTATTCTCTGGCGCAAAGCAAATCTTTCCTTTGAAGTTACTCCTTTTGGGATCCAGAGCAAGTCTTCTAGGCGCACTTTCGCAAACAATAGAAGATCCTTTTTCGCGGCAACTTCCTTTAAAACGTCATAGAAATTCTTTTCAGCAATAGATAAAAGATAGTCTTTTTTTCTATATGGATAAGACTTTGATTCCTTTTTAGAAGAAAATAGCTTGCCCTCGTAAGCGGAAAAAGCAATTATTGCAAAAATTATGATTAGTAATATTATTAATGGCTTCATATTATTATTTGCCAACTGACTGGCTAATTATGTTTTCACGTATTGAGCGCATTAAATAAAACATCATGATTTTCCAAAATTATTCAGCTTAAAAGATATCTCATAAATATAAACCTCAACATTTGCCAGCATTTCTTGGGCATAATCAAATTTTTGATCGTATTGGCCAACGACAATAACCCCCTTAACATTGCTATCGTTCTTGTTCTTCTTTATCCACCCCATATATCGTGTTAGCTGTCCAATAGTATCATCGCTTGTTTGTCCTTTTTTAAGCTCAATCACAACATAAGAACTGGTTTCTTTGTCTTTCGCCAAGATATCTATTGATCCAATATCTGTCTTATATTGCTGGCTGACCATCTCCCCGTCTTCAATAATCAAATCAAACTTTTTACCCAATTCCGTACTCTCCCAATTATGGATCAAGAACTCCTCTAGATGGCTTTCCATAAATATTTTTGATTACTCTAGATGTATAATAACACAAAAACCAGAGATATTGTCTCGGGTTGCTTGGCTCCGGGGGTCGGACTCGAACCGACAGCCGACGCGTTAACAGCGCGTTGCTCTACCATTGAGCTACCCCGGAATGTATTTAATTTATAGGAGAATGAATATTTTTTCAAGCATTCTTCCTAATTTCAATTTAATAATCTTCCAATTTCTTCAAAGATTCATCAGAGCGCATTCTTTCTAAGGCCTTAACCTGAATCTGCCTAATTCTTTCTCGAGTAACATTAAATTTCTCACCCACCTCTTCCAACGTTCTGGGCCGACCGTCATCCAATCCAAATCTCATGGCTAAAATCTCTCTTTCACGAGAAGTTAAATCTATTAACATTTTATCGATTCTTTCTTTCAGTAAATTACGAGCGGCTGGATCTGAAGGTGGAGCCGTATCTTTATTCTCGATAAAATCAATTAAAGAGCTAGAATCATCATCTTGCCCAACTGGCTTTTCCAGAGAAACTACTTCCCGTGAAATTTCCATGATTTGATGTGCCTTCTCAATTGGAATATTCATTTCAGCCGCCACCTCTTCAGCTAGCGGTTCTCGACCCAATGTTCTTTGTAATCCTCGACTGATCTTACTGTATTTTGTTATCTTTTCAATCATATGAACCGGAATGCGAATTGTTCGAGCATGGTTAGCCAAAGCCCGAGTAATAGCTTGACGAATCCACCAAGTGGCATAAGTTGAGAATTTATAGCCACGTCGCCAGTCAAACTTTTCAGCCGCTCGGAATAAACCGAGATTCCCTTCTTGGATTAGATCTAATAAACTAAGCTTAGTTGTCCGATTAGCATATTTCTTAGCAATTGAAACCACTAAACGTAAATTGGCTCGAATAAGTTTCTGCTTCGCCTCCTTATCGCCTTTTTTTATCTTCTTGGATAATTCTTTCTCCTCATCTCCATCAATTAATTCCGTCCGACCGATTTCTTGCAGATAAGCTTGGACAGGATCTATCTTCGTTACCAACCCCTTTTCAGATTCTATTTCACCTGATAAATAAGAAATTTTCGGCTTAACTTTTATGCCTTCAATCTCTAAAAAGCGATAAGTCGCCGTCATCTTCTTAACATCACTTTTTAATCTTGGAAAAGTATAAGAAATTTCGTCCTCGGTTATGAAACCGCGGTCACGAACTTTATCTACTAAAGCGATAAGTCTTTTCTCGTGAGCTGTCTTAAGCTTTAAAGTCTTTTTCGGGGGCATGATTATTAAATAAATCTTGGCTTAATTGATGAAGCTCTTTCATTAATTGTTGAGCTTTACGAGGTTTTTGTTCCCGTTCAGCTTGAGCAATTTGTTCTGTTAATTGTCTCATTTCTTCTTGAATATTCATCCGACGTAGCTCTTTTAAACAAAGAGCCATTTCGTCATCAACGTGCACTTGATCGGCCTCCACTTCGACCGCTAAGACATTCAAGAGATTATCCACGTCACGAGAAGCGCTTCTTTTCCCGTCTAAACTTCCCTCAAAAAGACAATTGATTATATCACGAGCCCATTGAGAAAAAAGCTTCAAATCTTTTTTCTCGACCAAGCAATGATACTTACTATCTTGAAGCATTATCCCGATAATCCTTCTCTCCAAACGATCCTTCCGAGAAAGATGATCTTTCACCGGAGCATTAGCTCGTACTGGCTCAGAATAATCATCTGGCTTAATTTCTTTTTCTATCTTAGAAAATTCAGTCCAAACGTCTTGCTCGTTCACCTTCAGTCGAACAGCCAGTTCCTGAACCCAATGAGAGCGTTCAATCTGGTCAGAAACACTAGTCAATAAAGGTAAAATCATTTTATTAATCCCTCGACGCCCTTCTGTTGTTTGAGCATCATATTGGCGGAAAGCTAAATCAAAATAGAAATCAAAGACCGATTGGGCTTTTTGGGTTGACTCTACCCATTTAGCTGAATCCTGCGCGATCATTTCGGCCGGATCGAGCCCAACATCCATAGTTACCACTCGAACAATGAAACCGGCTTTTTGAGCTAAACCGATAGCTTTCTGAGTTGCCAAATTGCCAGCGCTATCCATATCAAAAGACATAAGTAAATTCTCGGTATAACGTTTTAAAATAGAAAGCTGACCTCCCGTCAAAGCAGTCCCACTAGTAGCCACTGTTTGGCCTAACCCGGCCTGATGGCTCATTATCACATCCGTATAGCCTTCAGTCAGGATAGCTTGATCTTTTTCTCGAATAACTGATTTCGCTTTATCAATTCCATACAAAACACGACTTTTATCATAAATCAGAGTTTGAGGAGTATTAATATACTTGGCCGAACTCTCATCTCCTTCGAAGACTCGTCCTCCGAATCCAATAACTTGACCCTGTAAATTAGTAATTGGAAACATAATTCGACCCCGGAATCGATCATAAACCGTTCCCTTTTCGGGATGCTTAACAGCTAAGCCGGCCGCAACCACCGATTCCTTTCGAAAACCATTATTCTGCAAGAAGTCCAATAAACCAACCCAGCTTTCGGGGGCATAACCCAGATGCCATTGCTGAATCGTTTCTTCTTTCAGCCCCCGATCAATCAAATATTGTTTTCCTCTTTTACCAACTTCATTTTCGGCAAGTTGTTGCTCAAAAAAAGATGTTGCTTTTTGACAAATATCATAAAGAACTTTTTGCTCACTTCGAAGCTGATTATCAGCTGGATTTATTTCGACTCCAGCTCGCCGAGCCAATAGGTGAAGAGCTTCTCTAAACTCAATACCCTCCATTTCCATCACAAAAGAAAAGATGTCACCATAAGCCCCACAGCCAAAACATTTATAAGTTTGCCGTTCGGGTGAAACATAGAAAGAGGGAGTCTTTTCATTATGAAAAGGACAAAGAGCCTGATAGCCAGCT
Organism: uncultured Candidatus Saccharibacteria bacterium; assembly: GCA_964477715.1. Classification (GTDB taxonomy): domain Bacteria; phylum Patescibacteriota; class Minisyncoccia; order Minisyncoccales; family UBA1441; genus CAYZEC01. The sequence continues at coordinate 34,680 of CAYZEC010000006.1, forward strand.
CCAACTTTTCTCAATTTCAAATATTCTCCGATGATATCGATGATATCCAGGCGGCTTTTTATTTCTTGAGCCGGAGATGTCATTTAAATAATATATTTTACAAATTTAACTTGACAAAAAATAATAATGGGTATATATTCATTATAGACGGTCACTCATAAAGGTCGGGCCGCCTGAAAATTAAAATATTCAATAAACATGCCTAGATTTGATGGAACTGGTCCTGGAGGATATGGACCTATGACTGGACGAGGCTTCGGGCCTTGCGGTCGTGGATACGGATATGGTTATCCTATGCGCAGACGTTGGCTACCACAAGAAGAGCTAACTGAATTAGAAGCAGAAGAAAAATTCTTGAACGAAGAACTAGAAGCTATTCGTCAGCGCCGAAAAGAACTCCAAGATCAGAAATAAGAAGGAGAGACCTCAGCTCTTCCAGTTGGAAGAGCTGAGAACCCTTCTTGCATGATTTTATCATAAAAATATGCCTCGACCAAGACTCTGTCGTCGGATTAGGTTCCGACCCAATATTCATTATTTTAAACCACAGGGGATTCCCCTTTCCCAGCTTCAGGTTGCTGAAATCTCTTTAGAAGAGATCGAGGCTTTGCGTTTAAAGAACATTGAGGGATTAGACCAAATGGAATGCGCTCAAAAAATGAAAACCTCTCAAAGTACATTTCAGCGAATTTTAAGTTCGGCTAATCAAAAGGTTAGCGACGCTTTAATCAATGGCAAAGCCATTAAAATCATTTCTCCTAATCAACCGATTCCTCACGGAAGACATTACCGAAGACTTAATTCCAGTAGTCAAAACCAATTGAACAGTTTTCCAACAAAGAATATATAAACTGAAAGGAAAAAGGCTCCTTCCCAGATATGAATTTTCTGGGAAATTCCGGAGATAATAAATAAAAGGGTAGCCGCAGCCATAACCGGCAGTCCAATGCTCAAGGTTTGAACATCCATGGATAATGTCCGAAACAAACCCGGAAGGCCAACTACGATCAAAAGATTAAAAACATTAGAGCCGAAAATATTTCCCAAGGCTACTTCTGGCTTATTTCGAAAAGCCGCTTTAGCTGAAACCAAAAGTTCAGGCAAAGAAGTTCCTACCGCAACAGCTGTAATAGCAATCACTCCAGCAGCTATATTTAAAGCTGTTGATAATTTGATTAAAGAATCTATCAAGTATTTAGCTCCGAAAACTAAACCGACTACGCCAAGAATTAAGAAAACAATATCTTTTGTTGCTATCTTGGGGCGGATGTTTTTTCCTTTATTAATAATTACCTGGCTTCTCCTATCTTGCCGTGATGGTATTGTCTCGGTTGATTTCTCGAGATTCTCATCTTTTCTGTCTTTATGTAAAACAGCATAAAGCAGATATGTGCCATAAGTAGCTACTAGCAAAAGAGATTCTCCCAGCGTAATAACCCCATCCCAAGCAGTTCCCAAGAATAAAACCGTAGCAATGGCCAATAATGGCAAG
>CAYZEC010000007.1:0-2768 GCA_964477715.1 uncultured Candidatus Saccharibacteria bacterium
TAAGAGTCGGGTTCTTTTTGTAGCGCCTCAATCCTTCTGAACCCTGGCCCATATATCTCTAACCAATCTCGATTAGTTATGTTTTCGTTCCAGCGTTCATAATCGAGATTGTTAAGGTGTAAAACATTGGTGTTGCCGTCTCCGGCAATTAGGTTTAGAGTTCGGGCGACGCGGACAACTTTTTCATCAAAATCAATACCAAAAACTTTAAGAATATTTTCCTTTTCTTCTTCGGAAACATCTGCATTTTGGAATAAATGACCGGTGATATGAAAAATTGTGTGTACGGTAAAACCGCAAGAGCCGGCGGCAGTATCAACCATATATTCGCCTGGTTTGGGGTTGAGCATTTTGACACACATATCAATTACATGGCGCGGGGTGAAATATTGCCCTTTTTCACCTTTGGCCGATTTGGTAATTAAATACTCGAAAGCCTCGTCAATGATCTGAAGGTTAGAATTAAAAAGCTTTATATTCTGAAGGTAGGAAATTACCGTTGAAAGATGAGAGGGCGAGAGTTGAATTTGGCTTGAATTATCAAACACGCCAGGCCATTTGGCTTTAGCTTGATCGAAAAGTTTTTGGATTTTCTTTTTTAATTCGCCCTCTGATTGGCCGGTATTTCTAAACTCTAATATTCTGAAATTACTATCGTCAAGTTCTACTAGGGCTTCTTTTACTTTATCGTAATCTCCTCTATCCTCTTTGCTTAATTTATCTTCAAGATAAAATTCAATTCGCATTTTATCTTTTTTGCTCTGTAATTCGTCGTATAATTTGATAAAGATAAGCTTGAAAACCTCTTCGAAAACATCTACTCCAGCATTTGCCAAAACCTCGTCTTCCATTTCTTCAATAATGTTTTTAAGTGATTTTCCTTCATTTGGGATTTTGTCTTTGATAATTAAGTCTTTGAGGGTAAATCTTTCTTTTAAAATGTCTTCAAGGGATTGGTCGGCCCTGGGGATATCGGTAATATCTTCAAAATAATTTGGATCTTTGCGGTTGTAGTGAGAAATTTGGCCGCCATTGGTCCAAACAGCGATTGGTGCACCAGTGGCGTTGGTGTATGAGCGAAGCTGGCTTTTTCCATCTTGAAGTTTTGGTTTTTTAATTTCGACAATTATGTACTCAACGGTTGGCCTGTCTTTATCAAAAATAACAATATCGGCCGATTTTGTTTCGCGGCCAAAATGAATGGGGTGTTCTAAGGCGATTCTTCTTTTTGGATAATCATATTCCTTGATTAGTTTCATTAAATAAAGTTGGCGGACAACTTCTTCTGGTTTTAGAAGGATTTCTTTATTGCGGATGAGGCAAATAGTATAGGGTTTATCGTTTTTGATTATGATTTTTTCTTCGAGTTTGTTAACCAATTCTTGGCCAAAGAGAGAAAAGCTATAATTGGAATCCTTGATTATGTTTGAGATTTTTTTCATGTTTTATTTCTTATAAACATCTTTGTGTAGGTAGAAAAACGACTCTTTTGATAGTTTTACAGCTTCAGGAATTTGTTCTGTTTCTGACACAAGGGTATGACATTGGCCATTGGTCCAATGTCCGATTTTTGAACAATCAATAATTTCCAGGGTGGTATTAACATAATTTTGGGGAAACCGATAATATATTTTTAACCCTCTTTTATTTGGCACAATTTCAACATAATTGCGCCCATGTTGAGACACATAGGCGATGTATTTTTTAGTATATTTAACCTTTGTTTCAATGTTTTGGGACAGTATTTGCTTTTCGAATTCTGAAAGTAAAGATCTGGTGGTGTCCCAATCTGGTTTTAATAAGTCATCGAGGGTATAGACCTTGACTTCTCTTGTGACGTTTTTAACGATTTTGTCTTTTGTAAAAGCCTGAATTGATTCTGTGGTTCTAAGGGGTTTTATAGGGTCATATTCTATAATTCTGTTTTCATAAACTCTTACCTCATAGAGCGAGAAAGGCAAGTCTTTGAAATTAATAGCATTCTTTTGATAGTTGGTGAATTCAGGAGAAATAAAGATTAACCTAGACTGTTCCCAATCTATATCATTTTTGTCATAGCTTTTTCCCAATCTCCGATTTAGCTCCAAAACAAACTCAGCCTTGTTGCGTAGCATTGCAGATAAATAAGAGAAACCCTGGTCTATGACGCTAAAATTTCTATCTTTTTTATACTCAATTATTACGAAAGAGCTTTGCTGTTCATCAAATGCTAAGGTATCAATATAAAAATCTTGTTCTTGGACTCTTACGCTAAATTCATTATTAGATAGGCCGCTTACGAACTTTAACCCAAATAGTGTTTCTAAGTTTTCTTCAGTTAGCTTTTGGATATCTCTTTCGAGGTTAAACCCTTTTTCCTTTATGGGTTTTAATTTATTTTGAGAAGCAAGATAAATAGCCATTTTTAGGTTTTTTTATTTACGGTGGAGATATAACATTTTTTTGGCTTTTTTAGGAGAAGAACTTTTGGAATCTTGGGGATATTGACCATTTTTAGCCTTCTAATTTTCAATGCTTCTATTTTACCATTAATATTAACTCTTAAACCAACCTTTGGTTTTTCTTCGGTTGATTCTATTCTAACAGAGGTTTAAATTTCTGTCTAGATGGCCAGGTGGTTTCTTGGCCTGGGTTATTTTTGAGGTTCTTACTTTAAAGATAGCTCCATTTCGTATTCTATGTGTTTTTTGCCATCACCCAATTGTTCGGGCTTTTGGCCAATAATTTCAAAACCAAATTTTTGGTATAGCTTGACAGCAGGAATTTGC
>CAYZEC010000008.1:0-3730 GCA_964477715.1 uncultured Candidatus Saccharibacteria bacterium
AAAGTGGACGGCTTGTTCCGGAATCAGTGGTCGGCATCCTCCGGAATCGGTGGACGACATGTTCCGGAATTGGTGGTCGATTTCCCCCGGATTATGCAAGTGTAGTTTGGAGTTTCTTTTGTTACTCAATTCAATGTGTTTCTCTTTTGTTATTTAATCATTCTACAGATGACTTGGGAAAATTATCAGTAGAGTTTGAAAGGAGTTGGACTATTGAGAAATTAGTCGTTATATGCATTTAACTTTGCTCTACATTGTTCTAATAAAAATATGTAATCAAGATAAAATGGAATTAGTGTCTGAGAATTTCTTAACAATGCTTGCCGTTCGTCTAACCCTGGAGGAGTTCCATGTCCTCTATCATTCCTTTCAATTCGTAAATAGTGCAAAGCAGTATCATCAGTTATAACTCCATTTTCACCAGCCCATTTAATCATTGAATATAGGTTTTGCATATTGCTACTATTAATAAGGTCATTGTCTTTATTTTGCACTTCTTGCATGTATCTTCTAAGTGTAAACTCAAAGATTTTTCCTAACTGGAAAAGTGCTAAATCTATACTTTCAATGTTTACCAAGTTTAGTGCACGTTTTACCTCACTAACTAATTTTTCGTCATCTAGTTTATTCACCAATTCCGAATATTTATCTACAGAGACTTCAAGTTTGCAAATTACTTGTTTTGATTCATTATAAAATTTTCTAATCTCCTCCATTTCTTCAATAGCACTATAAACAGAGGTAGGAGGGCAATGTAATTCGCCAGACACTTCATTACGGATATTGACCAATTCAAGTGATTTATCAGGTTGTTCTTCTAGTATTTTCCTAACTGTATTTTGGATTAATTCCCTAACAGGAACATATTTTGTTAATATCTCGAGTTTAGTTAAATGCGACTTGTAATTTGGTTGAAATCTTGCTACTTTCCTTTTTCGTTTTCCGATGAATCGATCACTTATTTCAACAGCAGGTGATTTGCAGATCGAATTGTATATCGCTTGCGGGTTGCTATTAGACTCGAGTGATGATATTTCTCTAGCTAAATCAGTTAAGAACATCTCGTTCGTCTCATTGATTGAGAAAGCTTTCTCAATGTAATCACATAATTTCGCTTTACTAAATACTCTTTCTCTAGAATTTGGTCTTGATGAAGCAACTGAAGGAATTCCCCAATCACTTAAAGCGAATTGGTCTGGGCCCACACGGGCAAATCTCCTATCGTAGCTTAGATACGATGTAACCGCAGTTTCTTTTACAGGTCTTCTAGCTATTACATAACTATAAATATCATGACATGATAGAGGTTTACCAACTTCATGGAGGGCATCTTGCATTAGATCAATAATTTTTTCTGTAGTGTAATCTTCCCATTTATTTAATATCCATCCACCGTTGCGGCCAATTGATTCAAACCTATTATCACTTGATAGTCTACTCCCAATATGATGAGATGAAATTCTTGATTTTTCACCATGTTTTACAGCTTCTTTGTTTAGGATTATTGCTAATTGTTGTGAAGAGATTGGTTCCCCAAAGTTATGAAGAATTCTATAAGCTTTGTCAGCAATGGAATGCAATTTATCATATCGTAATTGAATAGTACTATCTTCTAATCGTTCAATATCATAAGAAAGATCAATCGCTAAATTGAGCTCGGAATCAGTAAATCTGGCTTCAGGTTTCTTATTTTTATTAACAGCAAGCTTGATTTCATCAAAGGGTTTAGCAACAGATACTTCTCTGAGGTAATCGAAAACTGTTCTTAAGGCTTTCTCTATGCGTTTTGAGTCTATTGGTGTAAAAGCCCAAACATAACTGGATTCAGGAATTCCTGTTTCAATGTTAATCTTGTCAAAACCAAGAATTGTTAGAAGCAAGCGTAGTAGGGGCAAACTAATATTTGCTTCTGAAAAATATTCTGCAGTGTGATTGGCTATGAAGATTTCGTTTACTACTTCATTAAGATGGCTTAGGTTGTCTTTATAATCTTTTAATATCACGGATAATTTAGGATTAAGTTTTACTTTTCTACTTGAATTTACGCCCTTATTAACTAATTCAGCAAGATTATCCAATGCAGTTTTCTCAATCTGCCTAATTCTTTCACGAGTAACGTCATAAATAATCCCAATTTCCTCTAAAGTAAGAAAAGATTTTCCATTGAGTCCAAATCGATATTCAATAATTCCATATTCACGAGAATGTATTTCGTTCTCAGGAGAATTAAAGAATTCATCAACTATTCTTAAAAACCATTCATTAAACAAAGTTTTTTCGTCTGACAAATTTTTTGGGATCTCTAACATTCTTCCCTCCTAATCTTCTTTTCTAAAAATCACTATCAGTTTGTTTGTGAAAAATCTTCTCTTCAATTCATGATAAGTATATCAATGATTATGGATTAATGTAGATTGATTACTCATTATTCCTATGGAGAACGTTTTAATTAATACAACAGAGAAGATGTGTTGTTGCTTTGTATCGATTTTCTGCGATAAAATATTGTTATGATTGCAGTTCCGTCATCATCGTTGTTATATTCGAAACATATTCGAAGATTAGATGTCTCTCAGGATTTAAATGCTGTTGCGGATCTGATCGAGCTGTGTTTCCCCATCCACCGTGACCAGGACGGTCAGGATTATATCCGTGAGATGAGAAAAGCAGCCCGCGATATGCGGCTGGCAGGCTGGCTTTCAACGCTGGCAGAAATGGGGAGTTCCAAATCTTCAGGGTTTGTATGGGAAGAAGATGAGCATATCGTTGGCAATTTGAGCTTGATCCCCTTCAAACAATCATCAGTTCGTTTTCATATGATCGCCAATGTTGCTGTTCATCCCGAGTTCCGAGAGCGGGGCATTGCCCGGGCCTTGACCGAGCGAGCCATGCAGTATTTACGGCAAAAAGGCGAGCCTTATGCCTGGCTGCAGGTTAGGGATGATAACCCAGCAGCAACCCATCTTTATCGTTCGGTTGGTTTCAAGGATAAATTGACGCGCACAACCTGGCGGATTCAACCCATCATGTCGGAGAGTAGTCGTTTGTATACTGATTTGCAGGTCAGGTTGCGGGGGCGTAGAAAAGGAGACTGGGAATCACAAAAACGTTGGTTGGCGAAATTTTATCCGACCTTGATGTGGTGGAACCTTCCCGTCAATTTTCAGCGGTTTGAACCGGGTTTCTTTCAAGATCTGGTCAATTTATTAAACGGTGATTTCCAGCGTCATTGGGCTTTTGAGTTGGAAGATTGTCTCAAGGGGATTATTACCTGGCAGAAGACAAAGAGTTTCGCCAATAATCTGTGGCTGGCTTTTCCACAAGAGGTGGAAGAAGTCGTGCTGCGGCAAGCCCTGAAATTGGTCTTGAGGCGGGCTTCACGAAAGCACTCACTCTCGATTGATGCTCCTAAGGGATGGTACAGTAACGTCTTTTCTGGGTTGGGATTCCAGCTTTTCCGTACATTGGTTTGGATGCGGTGTGATTTTTGATAAAAAGTAAATTGTGAATGGTGAGTTGTGAAAAAAAAGCACCCCTGCGGGATGCTTTCCTCAGTTTTTAAGGCAGTTGAAAGCTTAGCCTTGTGGTTAAAATTCTTCTTCCAGGATCAGGTCAACCAGGTCTAAGACCCCCTGCCACTCTTCTTTGAAGAAGTGTAATGTCACATTATTAAGTTCCAGGTGGTAGGTGGTCTCCCCGTCAGGTTCTTCCGCCTTCCAGGCGATATAGT
>CAYZEC010000009.1:0-8172 GCA_964477715.1 uncultured Candidatus Saccharibacteria bacterium
TCGGGATCATCAACCTGATCAACTTTATTAAGGAAGACGATAATAGAGGGCAGTCCAACTTGACGAGCCAACAAGATGTGCTCTCGAGTCTGAGGCATTGGACCCTCAGCAGCCGAAACAACCAAAATGGCTCCATCCATTTGAGCCGCTCCGGTAATCATGTTTTTAATGTAATCAGCGTGTCCCGGACAATCAATAAAGGCATAATGACGCTTATCTGTTTCAAATTCATTATGAGAAATAGAAATTGTCAAACCACGCTCTTTCTCTTCAGGAGCTGAATCAATTTCAGCCACCCCTCTTTGACTTCCTTTTAATCCTTTTAAGGAAGTTGCTTTTAGGATTGCCGCTGTCAGGGTTGTCTTGCCATGATCAACATGACCGATCGTCCCGATATTAAGATGAGGCTTTCCTCGAACAAATGCTTCTTTAGCCATTTTAAAACTTAAAAATTTAATTTTATCCTCAAACAATAATCCCCTCCTCCAAGCGAAATAATAGCAGATTGACGATAAGCCGTCAACAATCTATCACAATGGCAAATCATCGATATACAATCTGTTTAATGGTTCCATCTCTTTTCCGTCTCTAGCCTGATCCCTCGAAATTATCTGACTATCGTTCGAATCAATTAATTTCTGATAATCTCGATAACTCAAAACAACTAAAGATGGCTGATCTTTGTCAACGATCATCACTCGTCCTCCACTATCCTCAACAAAATTAATAACGTCGCTCCAATTCATATTATTATCTCTTTCGTCCAGTCACTATTTCTTCACTAATATGACGAGGAACTTCGTAATATTCTTTGAATTCCATTGTAAAGTTAGCTCGACCCTTCGTCAACGACCTGAGAGTTGTAGCATAACCAAACATCTCTGCCAAGGGAACTTCAGCATCAATCACTTTTGTTTTTTCCCGATCAGCAGTTTCAATTATTTTCCCCCTTCGAGCACTCACGTCTCCCATAACATCACCAAAAAATTCTTCTGGCGTAATAACCTCCACTTTCATAATTGGCTCCAGGAGAACTGGTTGGGCTTTATGACTAACCTCTTGGAATGCTTTTGATCCGGCAATCTTGAAAGCCATCTCCGAAGAATCAACTTCATGGAAAGATCCATCATAAACAGTCGCTTCAACGTCAATCACCGGGTAACCCGCAACTACACCTTCTGACAGCGCCTCTTTAACCCCCTTCTCAATGGCTGGAATGTATTCTTGTGGGATGGCCCCTCCTTTAATAATATTATTAAACTTAAATCCTTCTCCTCTTTGGCGAGGCGTTAAGCGAAGGCAAACATCTCCATATTGACCACGTCCACCTGACTGATGGATGTATTGGCCTCGACCCTCTGCTTCAATTAAAATCGTCTCACGATAAGAAACTTCTGGTCGACCAACATTGCTCTCAACATTAAATTCTCGCTTGATTCGATCAACCACAATGTCTAAATGTAGCTCACCCATTCCGGAAATAATCATTTCGCTGGTATCAGGATCACGCGAAACTCGCAAAGTTGGATCTTCTTCCGAAAGACGTTTTAAGGCGTCATCTAACTTGTCTTGGTCGGCCTTCACCCTCGGCTCAACCCGAACAGAGATGACTGGCTCTGGGAATTCAATGTTTTCCAAAATAATAGGTTGGTTCTCATCGCATAAAGTATCTCCGGTTCGAGTGTCTTTCAACCCAACAGTTGCCGCAATTCCACCAGCGTGGACAGTTTCTATTTCTTGGCGACTATTAGAATGCATTCTTAAGATACGACCAATTCTTTCTTTCTTCCCGGTACGAGGATTTAAAACATAAGAACCTTGCTTTAAAACACCTGAATAGACTCTAAAATAAGCCAATGTTCCAACATAAGGATCAGAAGCAATCTTAAAAACCAAAGAAGCAAAAGGAGCGTCATCGCTAGTTTCACGTTGAACTGGTTCTTCTTTCAGATTCTTCCCTTCGACTGGAGGCAAGTCAAGCGGATTCGGCAGATAATAATAAATCGCATCAAGTAAAAGTTGAATACCCTTATTCTTAAGAGCCGAACCACACATAATCGGGACTAATTTATAGCCAAGAACTGCTTGACGCAAACCTTCTCTTAACTCTGAAAGCGTTAAATTTTCATTATTTAAATATTTTTCCGACAAATCACTTTTCTCAGCTGCTATTCTTTCGATCAAAACATCTTGATAATCCTTTGCTTCAGCTAAAAGCTCGGCTGGAATTTCCTCTTCTCTTAATGGATCTTTAATATCTTCGGCGAAATAATAAGCCTTCATTTTCAATAAATCAATCACCCCTTTAAAATTATCCTCCTGGCCAATTGGTAATTGGACTGGAACAGCCTTTTGAGTTAGTTTCTTCTCAATTGAACTTACTCCTGCTTTAAAATCAGCTCCTGTTCGATCAAGTTTATTGATAAAGCAAAAACGAGGCATATCAAATTTATCAGCCTGTCGCCAAACTGTTTCTGATTGAGGCTCAACCCCGGCCACTCCATCAAAAACAATTACCGCTCCATCTAATACTCGCAAAGATCTTTGCACTTCAACGGTAAAATCAATATGGCCAGGCGTATCAATAATATTAATACGACACTCTTCTTCGGGATTATCTGTCGGATGCCAATAACAAGTAGTCGCAGCTGAAGTAATAGTGATTCCTCTTTCTCTTTCTTGAGCCATCCAATCCATTGTTGCTTCTCCTTCATGGACTTCTCCAATTTTATGTGAAACACCAGTAAAGAAAAGAACTCGCTCGGTAACAGTTGTTTTCCCAGCATCAATGTGGGCAATAATTCCAATATTTCTAATTTTTTTTAAAGGATAATCTGAATTCATAACAAAAATATAAGGGTTAATCTAAGGCCATTAGCCCCTCATGATCAACGAGCAAAATGAGCAAAGGCTTGATTAGCCTTGGCCATTTTATGAGTATTAATTTTCTTTTGAACAGCGCTTCCTTCTCCTTTTGTAGCCGCAATTAATTCTTCTGCTAACTTCTCGGCCATGGAACGTCCTTTGGCTGAACGAGCCGCGCCGATAATCCAACGAAAGGCTAATGTTTGCTGTCTCTTCCCTCTCACTTCGTGTGGTACTTGATAAGTTGCTCCACCGACTCTTTTTGATTTTACTTCTAAAAGAGGAGATATCTGACGAATCGCTTCTTGAAAAACTAACAAAGGATCTTGTTTGGTTTTATTTTTAATAATATCCAGGGTTCGATAAACAACCCGTCGAGCTGTCTCCTTCTGTCCGCTCATCATTATGGCATTGATAAATTTTGTTAACTCAACGCTTTGATAAACTGGGTCAGGATTAATTTTTCTAAATTTAGTTGTAGCCATATTATTTTTCTCTCTTGGTCCCGTATTTAGAACGACTTCTTTTTCTCTTATCAACTCCACCAGAATCTAATGTTCCGCGAACGATGTGATAACGCACTCCTGGCAAATCTCTAACCTTTCCTCCTCGGATCAAAACAACAGCGTGTTCTTCTAGGTTATGTCCCTCTCCCGGAATATAGGCAGTCACTTCTTTTCCATTTGACAATCTAACACGAGCAACTTTGCGCAAAGCAGAGTTTGGTTTTTTGGGAGTTACCGTAAAAACCTTGACGCAAGTCCCTCTTTTAAAAGGTGACTGATAGTGGGAAGGTTTATTTTTCAAATGGTCAAAACCAAAATCCAGGGCTCCTTTTTTCTTTTGCCCCCCAACGCTCTTTCTACTCTTATGAACTAATTGATTAATTGTCGGCATAATTCAAGATTAACTCGGCTATAATAACAAAAGCTATAAATTCTGTCAATAAAAAACGCCTAAACCCGGCGTACCGGTTATAAGGCGAAACAAACCCGCCACGATCGGGATAATGAATCTAAACAAAAATAACACAAAAAATAAAAGAAGCAATAAGCTATTGCGCATTATTAAAACCTTAACCTTTTCCCAACGATCAGGCAAAAAGGTAAATAAAATATGTGAACCATCTAAGGGAGGAATTGGCATCAAATTAAAAATAGCCAATAAAACATTGACCCAAACGATCATCTGGAATAAAGACAAGAGATTCCCGATAAAAGCAGTTTCTGGTCCAACAACCAATAACACTCTTAACAATAAACCAAAAATAATTGCTATTATTAAATTAGCGCCTGGGCCGGCAAAAGAAACCTTGGCTTCACCATAACGCTTGTCTCTAAAAAGAGAAGGATTAACTGGCACTGGCTTAGCCCATCCAATAATAAAACCCGCTCCCGAAATGATTAGCAATCCCGGAACAATGATCGAGCCCATTAAGTCAATATGCTTGATTGGATTCAGACTAAGGCGCCCTAATGATCTAGCCGTCGGATCACCCAAATAATCAGCCATCATTCCGTGGCTGATTTCATGAGCGATAACTGAAAAAATTAAAATAACTAAAAAGATTAAATAAAAAAATATATCCATTGCATTATCGAGGATAATGTTTTATATTGTATCATTATGACTCAAAAATGCCAAATATGCGAAAAAGAATCCCACAAGGCTGGTAAGTGGATTAAACTTCGCGGAAAATACAATCCGGGAGGGACTAGAAAACATAAGCCAAATTTAAGTTGGATGAAATTAAACGGACAAAGACTTAGGGTTTGTGCTCGTTGTTTAAAGAAATATTCGTCGGGATTATAATCCTCGACGACGGGGTGTCGTATAATGGTTATTATCCAGGGCTGGGGGTCCTGTGACCCGGGTTCGATTCCCGGCACCCCGACATTAATATGTCCCGAATCTCTCTGTTTCCTGTCTTTTTCAAACTGAAAACATCACGAGAACGTAAAACTTAATCGTGGCGTTTTTTTATTTAAACCGGATGAAGATAAAAAATAAAATCTCTCACATAGAAGCAGGTTCTCCGCGTTGAGCAATCTTTTTTTGATTATCATTGAGTGAACATTGAGGGCGTCGCCGTGATGCAAAAGCCCAAAATAAGATTGTAACGTCTCTGGATTTGGTTTTCTATCTATTTTCTTCAACATCCTTTGTTTTGTTTTGGTTCTTAAAATTCGATGATCAAAAAAATGAATCCATCCTAAAAAATCCATGCCTGATACAAGAGTTCTGATAAAAAGCTTATCCGGATGAAGCTCTAAAAACAAATTCTCTTTCAGAAATTTACGAATAAATCTGATTTTCTCTTGCAACCATTCCTTATCTTCCGAAAATATCACAAAATCATCAGCATATCGAATATAATGTTTAGCCTTGATGTTATTTTTTATAAACTGATCAAATTCATTCATATAGATATTGACAAAAAGCTGTGAAGTTAGATTGCCTAATGGAAGCCCCGTATCATCCCTGAAGGTTGAAAAGCTTTCTATGATTCCTCTCAGAAGCCATAATAAATCTTTATCCGTTATATATTTTTGCAAAATTAACATCAAAACTTTGTGATCAATACTCGCAAAAAACTGTTTTATGTCGCCCTTCAGTATCCAACATGTCTTGGTATTATTTTTGCTTGCCCGATAAGCAAATTCTTTGAATCTTTCTAGCGCTTTATGCACGCCTTTATTAACTTGACATGAATATGAATCAGCAATAAAAACTCTATCAAAAAAAGGATATAGTTTGCGGTAAATTGCTTGATGCAATAACCTATCTCGCACTGTTGCTTTATGAATATTTCGAGGCTTGGAATCGCAAATATTAAATCCCAAATAAGCACCATGTTGATAATTATAGCTGATAAGATCATTATGAAGTGCTAGAATGTTATCCATTAAATGCAAATAAAATTCTTGTACATCACGTTTATCACATTTGCCCCCTGAAAACTCGCTCCATGCCTGGAGTAAATTTTCGATATTAATTATTTCTTCAAAACCATGATTGAATCTAATCATAATAAAGACAAAGAAAAATCTCTTCGATCTCTCGCCAGAAATTTATCTATTATTCAAAAATTAGTTGATTCTTACAAATTATGGCATAGCTTTCTCGTGGATTTCCCTAAAATTTCACGTTATACCATAGGAGAAAAAATCGACTCATCGTTTGTTGAAATTATAGAATTATCTTTCACTGCGATCAATCTTTATCAGGATCAAAAAATTCCTCATGTGCAAAAAGCCATTATAAAATTAGATCTACTTAAATTTTTTCTACAAATTGCTTGGGAGACCAACGCTCTTGATAATAAAAAATTTATTCTTCTTTCGGAAAAATTTGATGAAATAGGAAAAATGCTTGGAGGGTGGCACCGCCAATTAAAGAAAAACGATTCCATTTCATCAAAAAGCTAATTGCTGAGGGCCGCAAAGCGACAAACGTCATTCCAGTCATTCTCAAGCCAATTCAGGTTCAGATTCCGCTTCGAACCGTTCCTATCGAGATACGGAACGCGAGCATCATCGCGATCATCACGCCAGGCAGCACCAATATATAAAACATCATCCATGCCACCACCATTTGAACATTCTCGTGGTTGTATCTTATTCGGAATCTCAAATATTCCTTAATGCCTTACACCAACTAGCTTTTTGTTTTTTAAGAACATCAAGAAATGCACTAAGAAAAGCCTTAACTCGCCTTATTCTGATTTCTTGAATCTCAGAATTCGATGATGCAAAACCGTAGCCTTACACATACTCATCTACTATCTTTTTGTATCATATCACATATAATAGATTTTTAAAAAAAGAAAACCCCGGCACGCACACAGCGCATGCCGGGGACACAATCTCTATTTCGAATCTTTTAACTTCCCCCCACCAAGGTCGAAAGACCAAGGACCAAGGAACTACTTGCTGAGGGCCGCAAAGCGACAAACGTCACTCCAGTCACCCTCAAGCCAACTCAGGCGCAGACCCCGCCCCGAACCGCCCCCACCGAGAGACGGAACGCGAGCAGCACCGCGAGCACCACGCCAGGCAGATGCCAACCCGATGATCGGGAACTCTCTCTGGACTTCAGGGTGATCCCGACCGAAAGCAAGAATTTCATGCAACTCGGCCGGACGATAGCCCATCCGATCAAGCTCCTTCAGTGCTTTCTTGCTCGAGATGGCTCGACTGAAGTGAATCAGCTTCATCTCGACATGTCTCGACCCTTTTTGAGTAGTCGAGAAATGGTCAGAGTTGACATTTAAGTTTACCCAGTCGTAATGACCGGCCTTAACGGCATCCTCCACGCTCTCATCGTAGTCAACGAAGAGACGATACTTTTTTTCATCCATCGCGTTTTCTCCTTTTCAACTTCCCCCCACCAAGGTCGAAAGACCAAGGATTAAGGAAGCTACTTGCTGAGGGCCGCAAAGCGACAAACGTCATGCCAGTCAACCTCAAGCCAATACAGGTGCAGAGGCCGCTTCGAACCGTGCCCAGCGAGATACGGAACGCAAGCACCACCGCGATCACCACGCCAGGCAGATGCCAGTCCGATGATCGGGAACTTCAGCTGAACTTCAGGGTGTTCCCGACCGAAAGCAAGAATTTCATGCAATTCGGCCGGACGATAGCCCATCCGATCAAGCTCCTTCAGTGCTTCCTTGCTCGAGATGACTCGACCGAAATGAATCAGCTTCATCTCGACATGTCTCGACCCTTTTTGAGTGGTCGAGAAATGGTCAGAGCTGATATCTGGGTTTACCCAGTCGTAATGACCGGCCCTGACGGCATCCTCCACGCTTTCATTGTAGTCAACGAAGAGACGATACTCATTCGATTTGAGTACTTGGTGCAAAGCACCACGCAATTCTTCCTGATTCTCGATCCACCTCTGTGCGATCATGGGGTCAAGATCGTCAGGAATTGTGCGCAATACCGCACCCGCCAGCTCTCTGAACTGGCCCATCGTCATTGAGGCGTTACCGCTACTCATGGCATTTCCTCCTTTCTGATTCTTTGTTGCTGGGGTTTATACCCCACGATTTGTAAGGTACTAACTTGCTATATAATAATATGCATCCATTGTCTTGTCAATAGCGAACAAGAACAGTTTGATTTAAGAAAATTGAACATATCTATTAAAAAATCCTTATCTTATTTTCGAAAATTATATTTACAGAAAGACACTGTTTTCCCTAAAATTGATCGATTAGAATCTTTTCCCTAATCTTCTCTAGCTGACTTTCCAAGAAGAACAAATTATGCATTGTTAATAACTTTCCAGCCAGCTGTTCTT
>CAYZEC010000010.1:0-7108 GCA_964477715.1 uncultured Candidatus Saccharibacteria bacterium
AAAAGCGAGGTTGAAAAGGTTAGAGAAGAGGCTGATCTTTCTATCCGAGAAAAATTTCACGTTAAATAACGGGGTATGGTGTAGCGGGAGCGCGGGGCCTTCGGGTGGCTCTAGCCCGAGTTCAAATCTCGGTACCCCGACCAATATTAGAATTCGGTTAAAAAGTGCAAAATCAAATTAAATCCTTGGAAAAAGATAAAATTTACTGGCACAATCTTAAGCCAGACCAAGTTTTGGTCGAAACAAAAACAAGAGTTAGCGGCTTAACTGTAAAAGAGGCTCAAAAGAGACTTGTTCAAAAAGGGTTTAATAAGTTGCCCGAGAGCCAGCCCGAAAGTGTTTTAAAGATATTTTTACATCAATTTCAAAGCCCCTTGATTTATGTTCTTTTAGGGGCAAGCGTCATATTCTTTCTCCTTGGAGATTATATTGACAGTTTTATTGTTTTAGCAGTTTTGGTTTTTAATGCAATTATCGGAGCGGTTCAGGAAGGTCGAGCCCAGAATACCTTAGCTGCTTTAAAAAACTTTATTGAAACGAAGGCAACGGTCATCCGAGATGGACAAGAATTAATAGTATCTGATGAAATTATTGTTCCGGGTGATATCATCGTTTTGCAAGAAGGAGAAAAGATTCCAGCTGATGCTCGAATAATTGAAAGTCATCAACTTCGTCTTGACGAATCTTCGCTGACTGGAAAATCTCATCCGATTCATAAATCAATTAATCGAATTGAAAAGGATGCTCCTTTATCTAGTCAAGTAAATATGGTTTTTAAGGGAACTTATATTTTGGCTGGATCAGGATTGGCCGTAGTGGTTGCAACTGGTATTAATACAATTATTGGCCGAATTTCTCAAGAAATTATTTCGATTGAAACTGAGTCGCCACTGAAGAACAACATTAAAAAATTGTCGCGATTGATAATGATTGCTTTCCTAGCGGCAAGTTTGTATCTTTTTTTCTTTGCTTGGTTATCGGGGCGAAACCTTTTGGAAACTTTTGAAGTAATAGTTGCCTTCGCTGTTTCAGTTATTCCAGAAGGATTGCCGATAGTAATTACTTTAGTTTTGGCAACTGGAGTTTGGCGAATGAGTAAACGTCAAGCTTTGGTTAAGAGATTGCAGGCAGTCGAAGCCTTGGGCGAAGCTACGGTCATCGCTATTGATAAAACAGGAACGATTACTAAAAACGAATTAGTCGTTCGAGAAATTTATGCTAATGGGCAGAATTTTCGCGTTAGTGGGACGGGCTATAGTCCTCAAGGTAAAATTCTGGAAAGTAATTTTCCAATTGAGTTAAAGGAGTGGCCAGAGATGATTCGAATTGCTCATGGATCAGTTCTAGCTGGTTCAGCTCGTCTAGCTTATTTAGAAGAAGAAGATCGCTGGCGGGTAGCCGGTGATCCAACCGAAGCAGCTTTGCAGGTTTTGGCTCGCAAGATGGGATTAGAACGAGATGATTTTTTAAGAGAACATCAAATAGTTCAAAAGATTCCTTTCGAATATCAGGTTAAGTATCAGGCTTCCGTTTATCAGGAGAGGGGCCAAAAAATATTATCAGTAGTTGGAGCTCCGGAAGCAATTTTAGATTTTTGCACTGGTTATCAAAAAAATGGTAAACGCCTTTCTTTGACTATTGCTCGTCGAAAGGAGCTAGAGAGTATTTTTGAAAAAATGGCTGAGAGTGGTTTAAGGGTTTTAGCTTTTGCCGAAAAGAAGGTAAGCGGTCCAATCGATCCAAATAAGATGCCGAGTTTAGATTTTCTTGGTTTTGTCGGTATGAGAGATGCCATTCGCTTGGAAGCAGCTCGAGCCGTCCGAAAGCTACAGGCATCTGGCATGAGGGTGGTGATGATTACGGGCGACTATGAGACTGCGGCTCGAGCGGTCGCTCAAGAGGCTAATATCTTTTTAGCAGGAGATCGTTCTTTGAGCGGTTTCGATATTGATGCAATGTCGGATGAAGAATTACAAGATTCTTTAGATCAGGTTAGTGTCTTTGCCCGAGTTACTCCCGAACACAAATTAAGAATTATCCAGGCTTATCGTCGTTGTCAGGAAATTGTGGCCATGACTGGTGATGGAGTAAACGATGCTCCTTCTTTAGTCGCGGCTGATCTAGGAATTTCTATGGGGCGCTTGGGAACGGAGGTGGCCAAAGAAGCTTCGGATATTATCTTATTAGATGATAATTTAGAAAGCATTGTTGCGGCAGTTGAAGAAGGACGTCGAATTTATCAGTCAATTCGAAGGGTGGTTCTTTATCTTTTTGCCACTTCTTTGGGCGAGATGATGTTAATTGCGGTTGCTTTCTTTTTGCGCTATCCATTACCATTGTTGGCAGCTCAAATTATTTGGCTCAATGTAGTAACTGACGGACTCTTGGATATGGCTTTAGCTTTTGAGCCCAAATCAAAAGGATTGCTAAAAACTCGTTTTTATAAAAGTAGTCGTCATTTAGTTGACCGATTAATGGGAGCTAGGATATTAATAATGGCTCTGCCCATGGTAATCGGATCAATCTGGTTGTTTAGTCGCTATTTTGAATTTGATTTAGTTAAGGCGCAAACCATTACTTTAACAGCAATGGCTATCTTTCAATGGTTTAACGCCTGGAACTGTCGGAGCTCAAAAGAATCAGTCTTTAGATCTCATCCCTTTACTAATCGTTATTTGGTTGCTGCTTTATTGGCTGTAATTATTTTGCAAATGTTAGTAGTTTATCTTCCTTGGATGCAGAATATTTTTAGAACAACTAGTTTAACTATTAAAGAATGGGCGGTTATTATTGGAGTTTCAGCCACTGTTTTTATCGGAGAAGAAATTAGAAAGCTGTTTTATCGTCGTCGTTTAGTTAATCTAAAAATCGCCTCAAGGGGAGACGATTTTTAATAATAGCGAGAGGTTAATTTAAGCGCGTTATCGGATTGAGGCAGACGCTGTCCAGGCATCCATTGATTAAGCTGATAATCTCAAGCCCAATTGGATCTTCGGCAAAGCCGATAAAATATTGGTCATTAATGAAAGTCATAGGAACTCCTTGAGGATTATCAATTCCATAAGCGGCAGCCATTTCTAGGAACATGTTTCGGTTTTCTTCGTTATAATAAACTTCGTAGTCATTAATAACTAAAGAAGGGAAATCATCTTTGATTCCATCAAGAAAAGCTTTTTCTGTTTGGCAATAAGGACAACCTTCTCCCCAGAAGAAATAGATAACTACTTCTTGGTCAGAAGAATTGACGATAGGCTCATCTACTGTGGATTGATTGGGCCGGAGTAATAAACCGGCGACAAAGAAAGCAACAATTAATAGGCCGATAAGACTATATGATATTACGTTCTTGCGATTCATTTTTCTTTTATTAATTTGTAAATTATAAGGAAAGAGATAACTAACTATTCAGAACAATAAAGCTCTTAAATAGAATTAAGGAATTAACCAAACTGAGATTTATTATAACAGAAATAGATAAAAAAACATTATAATAAACAATAGATGAAAGGTTAATTTCATGTTATTCTAGCAATATGGTCAAACCAACTGAGATAAAAGAAGAAACAAAATTAGGCGAAATATTAGAGAATCCCCGGGCGACCGAAGTCTTAATGCGTTATGGGTTGCCTTGTTTAAGTTGCCCATTTGCGGCTATAGAAATGGATGACCTTACCCTGGGAGTGGTAACCAAAAGATATGATCTGCCTCTAACTGAAATTTTACGTGATCTGAATGAGGGGCTATAGCTCAGTGGCAGAGCGCGGCCTTCGCATGGCCGAGACGAGGGTTCGACTCCCTCTAGCTCCACTGTCTTGACAATTGAAGAGCTTCTGCTAACCTGAAATTAGCCTCTTTTGGCTGTCGCTCTTTGAGTGTCAGTTGAAAGAGGTTTTAAAATAACTTTCAAGCAAATGGATTTAAAAAATTTAACAGCTTCAGTTGCTCAAATTGCTGAAGACAATGGGATTACCGAAGAAGAAGTCGTTCAGATCGTTGAAGACGCTTTAGCTGCTGCCTACAAAGAAGATTATGGCGAAACAGGGCAGCACATTAAAGCGGAATTTGATTCTGAAAAGGGAGAAGTTTTGTTTTGGCAAGTTAAAACAATTGTTGAAGATGAAGAAAAAGATAAATCTCATTTCAATTCTTTACAGCAAATTACTTTAAGCGAAGCTTTAAAAGAAGATGAGGATTTAGAAGTAGGCGATGAAGTTAGATTATCTCTCCCAGCTAAAACTGATTTTGGCCGTATTGCTGCTCAGACAGCTAAGCAGGTTTTATTACAAAAAGTCAAAGAAGCCCAAAGAGAGGCTGTTTATAGTGAATATAAGCAGAAAGAAGGAGAAGTTGTTTCAGGAATTGTCCAAAGAATAGAGCAAGGATCAATTCATTTTGATTTAGGTCGAGGGGTAATGGGTGCCCTGCCTCCGGAAGAACAAAGCGCCAATGAAGATTTTCGACCAGGTCAACGCAAGAAACTTTATGTTTTGAGCGTTGATCAAACTACTCGAGGACCGGCTATTTTTCTTTCTCGGGCTTATCCCAAATTAGTTTCTCGATTATTTGAGCTAGAAGTACCCGAGATAATAGAAGGTCAATTAATTATTAAATCAATTGCCCGCGAGCCAGGACATCATTCAAAGGTAGCCGTTACTTCGGTTGATGCCAGCGTTGACCCTATCGGGGCAATGGTTGGCCAGCGGGGAATGAGAATAATGGCGGTGACCAATGAATTGAATGGTGAAAAAATAGATATTATTCGTTGGTCGGAAGACCCTCGCGAGTTTGTAACCAATGCATTGTCTCCGGCTAAAATCACTCGCGTTGATTTTAATAATCGCAACGAAGCTAAAGTGATTGCTCCAACTGATCAAATATCTTTAGTTATTGGACGAAAAGGACAAAATGTTAGGTTAGCTGCTCGGCTAACTGGTTGGAAAATAGATGTGCGAGATGAATCGGGGCAACGTCCAACGGAAGACGAACCGGTCCAAGATAAATCAGCTGATTCAGAATTAACAGAAGCTGCTGAATGACCATTGGGATTTCTTTCTTGATCGGGTTATTGGCAGTTTCTTTATCGGCTTTTTGGATTTATCAAATAAAGCGGACTGTTGTTACAACCGAAAAAGGGATTTATCTTTCCGGTTTGATTAATCAAGGAGCGCGGTTTTTTTTGAGTCGTCAGTTTCAAGTTGTTTTTTTAATAGTTATTCCGATTACTCTAATAATAGGTATCTGGGGAGAACATCGATCAGCTGCTTTGCTTTTTTTGAATGGATCTTTGATTTCAATCTTAACTGCCTGGGGGAGCGTTTATATTGCAAATAAAACCAATTTGCGGACAGCGGAATTAGCTCAGAATAATTTATTGGGTAGCTTTAAAATGGCCCTGTATGGAGGACAGGCCATCAGCTTAATGTCTGTCGGTTTAGGATTGTTGGGTTTAGTGGCTAGCCATCAATTCTTTTCAGAGCCAATACTTTTAATTTATTATGTTTTCGGTCTTTCTTTGGTGGCTTTCTTTTTAAGAATTGGTGGTGGGATTTATACTAAGAGTGCTGATATGGGAGCTGACTTAGTTGGTAAAATAGAAAAAGGCATTCCAGAAGATGCTCGAAGCAATCCCTTATCATTAGTTGATCAAATTGGCGATAATGTTGGAGATTTAGCCGGGGCGGCTACTGATTTACAAGAATCTTATATTTCAGCTTTAATCATCGCCATGATTTTGGGATGGTTAACGTTGGGTAGCATGGGACTGGTGTTTCCTTTGTGTTTGGGAGCATTGAGCCTATTGGCTTCATTAATTAGTAGTTTTTTAATTCATTGGCCCAAAGTAATTAATAAAAATTCAGAGAAAGAATTGAAAAAGATTGGCAGAATTTTAAATCAAAATAGAATTTGGTCTGGAGGAATATTTTTAATTGGAGCGCTTATTTTAAGTCTTCATTATTTTAATAATTTTTATTATTTCTTAATAATATTAACGGGCTTGATTGCCGGAAGATTAATCGGATTTTTTTCAGCTCGATTAACCAGAGTTGAGGGAAGAACAGTTGAGCGAGTGGCGCTAGCCAGTCAACATGGTGGAGCAGCAGTTGTTTTATCGGGGCTGAAAGCAGGGTTGAGCAGCGTTTTCTGGCCTTCTTTAATTATTGTCGGGACAATTTTCCTAGCTTATCGATTGGGTGGTTTTTATGGCATTGCCTTGGCAGCTATCGGAGCATTGGGGACGTTGGTTATCGAATTAGCCGCTA
Source organism: uncultured Candidatus Saccharibacteria bacterium (assembly GCA_964477715.1). Classification (GTDB taxonomy): domain Bacteria; phylum Patescibacteriota; class Minisyncoccia; order Minisyncoccales; family UBA1441; genus CAYZEC01. The sequence continues at coordinate 6,261 of CAYZEC010000010.1, forward strand.
ATTGTTTTGGGCCGATAGTTGACAATGCCGGAGGGCTTGTCCGAATGGCTGGGCTAACCGACTCAGCCAATCAGCGAGCGGAAAAGCTCGATGCCATTGGCAATAGTTTATCAGCAGTGGGCAAAAGCTTTGCTATTGTCACAGCTGCTTTTACCGTTATGGCCTGGATCTCGGTTTATCTTAGGTTCACTTTTAATGAAACTATTTTGTTCCTAAATTCATCAGTTTTAATCGGATTAATAATGGGAGCAACCTTGGTTTTTCTTTTTAGTAGCTTGGTCTTGCAGTCAGCTAACAAAGGGGCGGCCTTGATGGCCGATGAAGCGCGTCGTTTAATAGAAGATTCTGTTAAAGAACCTAAGGAAAGTTATGATCAAATTTCAAGATCATTAACAAGTTATTCCTTGAAGCAGTCAATGAAGCAAGGGTTAATTGTTTTAAGCTTACCATTGTTGGCCGGCTGGCTGATGGGGCCTCAAATTATGGGGGGCTTATTGGCCGGGAGCTTAATTACTGCTTTTCCTTTAGCATTATTGATGAGCCATAGTGGCACAATTTGGGATAATGCAAAAAAGAGGCTTGAAAGTTCGGATCAAATTAATTCAGCGGCTCATCAGGCTACAATGGTTGGTGATTTGATCGGAGATCCGTTAAAAGATATTATGGCTCCGGCTCTCAATATCTTAATTAAATTAATTGGCGTAATCACTCTGGTTTTCGTCTCATTATTTGTTTAATATGAAAATTTCCATTAATAATTTAGAAAATTCAGTTCAGGAAGTTATTTTTGAAGTGCCAGCGGAAGAGTTGGCTCGACATATCGAAAAAACTAAAACTTTAGCCGAGGC
>CAYZEC010000011.1:0-54568 GCA_964477715.1 uncultured Candidatus Saccharibacteria bacterium
TTTTGAAGAGATAAGAATAGCCGCTAAAATAGCGGTTGATGAAAAATTTTGGAATTCTTATCATCTTTATGGTTTCTTAAATGAATGGGAGACTGGTAATGCCTATCAAGCCGCTGATTTGATTATTGCCAGGGCTGGAGCGGGTACTATTTTCGAAATTGCTTCTTTCGGGAAACCAAGTATTCTTATTCCTTTGGCTAATTCGGCGAATGATCATCAGGCTAAAAATGCTTATGCTTTTGCCCCTTATGGAGCACAAGTAATTGAAGAAAACAATTTTACGCCACATTTTTTCTTAAAAAATATACAGCATTGTTTCGATGACCCCGAATCTTTAAAGAAAAGGGGAGAGGCGGCATGGGCCTTTGCTCGACCTCGATCTGCTATAATAATAGCTGAATATATTGCAAGTTATTTGATTCTAAAATGAGTGAAGAAAAATTAAAACTGACTGTTCCTGAGAATATTAGGGTTCGGCTCGCTCCGTCGCCCACGGGTGCTTTGCATATCGGAACTGTTCGGACAGCTCTCTTTAATTATTTATTTGCAAGACAAAATAAAGGCAAATTTATTTTAAGAATTGAAGATACTGATCAAAAGCGTTCTAAAAAAAAATGGGAAAAAGACATTGTTGATCATTTGCATTGGTTGGGGATAGACTGGGATGAAGGCCCAGACAAAGAAGGCCCTTTTGGTCCATATTCTCAGAGTAAGAGAATTGATATCTATTCTTCTTACATCAAAAAGCTATTAGACGAAAAAAAGGCCTATTATTGTTTTTGCACGCAAGAAGAGTTATCAGCTCAAAAAGAATACCAAGCAAGCATTGGTGAACCTCCGCGATATGTAGGCACTTGTCGTAAAATTGACCCACAAGATGCCCAAAAAAGAATATCTGCAGGCGAATCAGCCGTCATTAGGCTAAAAACTCCTTCCGAGAGAATTATTTCTTTTGAAGATCTGATTTATGGTAAAACTGAATTCAAAACATCAGAATTAGGAGATTTTATTATCGCAAAAAGTATTTCTGAACCTCTTTATAATCTTGCCGTAGTAATCGACGATTATTTAATGAAAATTACTCATGTTATGAGGGGAGCGGAGCATATTTCCAATACCCCAAAACAAATTCTGCTAGCTGAATGCATGGGCATTGAAACACCTGAATTTGCTCATTTACCTTTGGTTTTAAGTCCTGCGCGAAGAAAATTAAGTAAACGAGAAGACGTTGTTGCAATAAGCGATTATAAAAAAACGGGGTATCTTTCTCACGCTCTTCTTAATTTTATTATCTTGCTCGGATGGAGCGAGGGAGCTGATAAAGAAATATATTCTTTTGAAGAATTAATCGAAAAATTCAATCTCAAGAAAGTACAAAAATCTCCAGCTATTTTCGATATTACGCGTTTAAATTGGATGAACGGATACTATATTAGGCAGGAATCTCTCCCGGTTCTAACGCAAATGTGTCTTCCTTATTTGATAGAAGCAGGATTAATAGAAGAAACAAAGGAAAGTCAAGAATACAGAATCAAAGAAACAAAAGAAGTTATTTCCCTAAGTTATTTGGAAAAAATTATTAGTCTTTATCAGGAAAGATTGAAAATATTATCGGAAATTCCCAATCTAGTAGATTATTTCTTTAAAAAAGACATAGAATATTCTACTGATTTGTTAATTTGGAAAGAAAAATCTCCTAAAGAGATAAAAAATGCCATCCGGCAGGCTATAGAGACACTATCTTCTCTTAAAAAAGACTGGAGTCTTGACAAAATAACCGAGAGCCTTCTAACGGTCGCAAATGAGATAGGGGACAGGGGGACTCTTCTCTGGCCCGTTAGAGTCGCATTAACTGGTAAAGAGAATTCGGCTGGACCATTTGAAGTTGCTTCAGTTTTAGGAATGGAAAAAACGATCGCTCGACTAAAAGAAGCCTATCGTTTTCTCTGAAAAATAAAGAGACTTAATTTTTGTTTGACAAAAAAGAAGAGAAGCGATAGTATGAGTTGTTATTCAAGTTCGCATAATGTAGATTAAGCGAAATAGATTATGCAAGAAAGCTCAAAAAGCATTATCAATCATATTCCAGACTTTTTAGATTGGATAGACGTAGAAAAAGGATTGTCTAACAAGACTCAAGAAAGCTACAATCGTTTTCTAAATAAATTTTCTTATTGGTTAAAGAATAATAATCTCGAATCTCTTAAGCCTCATGAAATCGATGTTGAACAAATCTGGGAATATCGAGTATTTTTAGCTAGAGTTGTTGGCGGAAATAATAAGATGCTGAAAAAAAGTACTCAAAATTACTACCTTATTGCCCTTCGGGCTTTGCTAAACTTTTTTGCTGCCAAAAATATAAAATCTTTACCAGCTGAAAAAATAGAATTAGCTAAGAGGAAAAAAGACAAAAAAGTAGAATTTTTGAATTTAGAGCAAATAAATAAATTACTTGAAATTCCAAATATTAATATTTTTATCGGCTTAAGAGATCGAACGATTATAGAGATTCTTTTTTCGACTGGTCTCAGAATTCATGAATTGATTTCTCTTGATCGAAAACAATTCAAAAATATTAATCCTGAAAAATCATTTGAATTAAGCATTATCGGAAAAGGAAATTATCCTCGCACAGTCTATTTTTCAAAGAGATCGATTCAATGGCTGTTCCGGTATTTAGAAGCTCGCGATTGTTTAGTCAAACCCAATTTAGAAAATGATGATCCCCTATTCGTGAATTATCGAAATTTCAAAAGATTAACCGTAAGGGCTATTGAGAAAATGATTAAAAAATACGCGCTACAGGCTGGATTGCCTATTAATACCACGCCTCACACTCTTCGTCATTCATTTGCTACAGATCTATTGAATCAAGGCGCGGATTTGCGCACAGTTCAAGAATTCTTGGGTCATCAAAACATTGCTACCACTCAAATCTATACTCACGTCACTAACAAGAGACTAAAAGACCTCCATGAGCGTTTTCATGGAGGAAAGAATCTTAATTAATAAAACTTTCTATTTCTAGTGGTTTGATTGATTGATATCGGGCCGAGAGATTTCCTAGCCCAAAAGATAAAAAAACTAACAAGAAAATTAAAATGAAGAATTTAATTTTCTCTTCTTTCTCTGCTAGTCCTTTCTTAATTTTAAAAATTTCTCGTTTCATTGCTTCTAGACAAAAGGATTGAGAACAATTATAATGTATCTATGTCTAAAAAAGTTTCTAAAAAAGCAACTGGTGGCAACAGAGATTCTCGCGCTCAAAGATTGGGCGTTAAGATATTTGGTGGACAATCGGTTAAAGCAGGAATGATTTTGGTGAGGCAACGAGGCACAAAATTTATTCCAGGAGATAATGTTAAAATTGGTCGCGACGATACTCTCTATGCTGCTCAAGCTGGGATATTAGAGTTCAAGACTTCTCGAAAAATTGGATTTGATGGAAGACAAAGAATCGTCAAAGTCCTCAACGTGCGCTAATATTTATCTTAATCTTGGCGATAATTTCAGGAAAGAGTTTTATTTGGACTTCAATATCTCCCAATTCTTTTACTGATTTATCTAGCATTACTTGTTCTTTTTCAACAGAAAATCCTTCTGCTGTCAATAGTTTGGCAATCTCAACTGGGCCTATGGCTTGAAATAACTGCCCCTTATCCCCTACCTCAACTTTCATTGAAAAAGATTTCCCTGCCATCTTTTTCGATAACTCTTCTGCTAAAAGTATTTTTTTCTCATGGATTCGTGCTCTTGCTTCTTGCGCTCTTTGTATTTCTGCTAAATTTAATTTTGTAGCTGGCCTAGCAAGTTTACTAGGAAAAAGAAAATTCCGGGCATGACCCTTAGTAACGTTCTTGATTTCTCCCTTTAATCCTAATTTAGCAACATCTTGATCGAGAATAATTTTCATAATTTTATTGAATAACGTCTCTTAATATCTCAATAGCCTTTTCTAATTGTGTATCTTCTCCATTAATTATATAATCTTCCTGGTCTATTTCAATGGTAATATCAGGATCCAAGCCCAATCCATCAATCAAATAACCTTTTGGAGTTAACCATTTTGCAATAGTGATCTTGACCAAAGAACCGTCTTTTAAATTGAAGGTTTGCTGAACAGATCCTTTTCCAAAGGAATTTTCTCCAACAATAATAATGTTGCGATTGTCACGCAATGCTCCGGCCAATATTTCAGAACCAGAAGCGCTCCCCTGATTAATTATTATTATTAATGGATAGTAAGAAAGCTTAGCATTATTTCCTTGTGTATAGAAAAATTCTTGTCTACTATCTGCAAATTCTTCTATGGCTACTATTTCATCTCTAGGCAAAAACCATCCCGCGATATCAACTGCCACGTCTAAATAACCACCAGGGTTATTTCTCAAATCGAGAATTATTCCCTTAGCAGAACTTTTCAGTATTTCAGCAGATGTATTTCTAAATGAATTTATTAATCCTTCATGAAAATGATGGATATGAACATGAGCAATATCACCATCTATTAATTCCCAGCTAACCGAAGGTATCTGAATAACATCTCTGATTAAAACAAAATCTTTTTCATCAAAGACATCAATCCTTTTGATTGATAAAGTAACTTCTGTATTTTTCTGTCCCCGAATTAACTCAACAGCTTTTTCTACCGTTATGCCAATAGCCGAATTTTCATCAATCTTCAAAATTTGATCTCCCGCCCGCAATCCCGCTTTTTCGGCAGGCGTTTCTTTTAGCGGGGCAATAATTGTTATGTATCCATTCCTTAATCCAATTTCCATGCCCACCCCTTCAATTTCTCCCGCTAAATCTTCTTTAAATTTAGTTGACTCTTGAGGATTTAGAAAAACAGTATGGGGATCTTCTAGAGAAGAAACCATCCCGGCGATTGCTCCCTGAATCATTTGTTCCTGATTTATCTCATCGCTATGAATGTAATTTTCTTCTAGACGGCTCCAAGCTTCCCAAAAAACAGACAGATCAACTCCTTCGGCTGGCTGGATGGGTAAAGAATAGCCCATAAAAAACCAAAAAACGCTTCCTAATATTAGACAAGAAAAAAATCCGATTGCAACGAATCCCCAAGATTTTAAATACATGCTTTGTCCTATTTAATTTTATTAAATAAATGTGGGTCCGGTGCGACTCGAACGCACAACCTACTGCTTAAAAGGCAGTTACTCTACCATTGAGTTACGGACCCATTGGTGTTTATTTTAAATTATAAGCCCTTGTTTTGCAACTCTCTTAATAACCTTTCTTGATCCTTCGTCAGATGTTTGGGGGTTGAAATTTTTATCTGTAAATATAAATCACCCCTTCCTGAACGACCATAATGCGGAATGCCTTTCCCAGAAATCTTAATTATTTGCCCCGACTCTGACCCACGTGGAATTTTTATGGCTATTTCTTGTCCATCTAAACCCTTTATTTTGCTTTCTCCCCCCAAAGCAGCCTCTGAAAAATTCAATGGGCAAATAGCAACCAAATCATCTCCTTGTCGATGGAAATTTTTATTCTTTTTTAATATTATTTTCACGAAAAGATCTCCTGATTCCTGATTGCGGAAACCGGCATGCCCCAATCCATTAAATTTAAGAACCTGTCCATCGTCAACGCCTGTCGGTATCGTTATCTCTGAATGATATTCTTGCTCCAACACCCCTTGCCCACGACAAATATTACATTTTTTCTCTGGCATTTTACCCGTTCCCTGACACTCTGGACATGTAGTATATTGAGTCATATTCCCAAACAAGGTTCTTCTTACTTGATGAACCCTCCCCTTCCCTCGACATGCAGTACATTCTTTCAAGGAAGTGCCCGGCTCCGTTCCTTGTCCTTGGCATCGATGACAGGGAACTCTTTTTTTAAAAGAGATCTTTCTTTTTTGATTTTGTAATGTTTCGGATAGTTCTAAATCTATCATTAAATGTATATCTTCTCCTTGTTGAGTTTTACGATAACCGCTCTCCTGTTTAAAGGCAAAATCAAATATATCCCCTAAGTCAAAATCATTGAAGATATTTCCAAAATCAGATTGCTGAAAATTAAATCCAAAAGGCGATGACCCATCTGCCGACTGATATCCTCCCCCATTAAAAGATGATCCGAATCGATCATATTGAGCTCTTTTTTCTTTATTAGAAAGAACTCCATAGGCTTCGCTAATCTTTTTAAAAAGATTTTCATCTCCCCCCTTATCGGGATGATGTTTATGGGCTAATCGACGATAAGCTTTTTTAATGTCTTCTGCTGTGGCAGCACGATCTACCCCTAATATTTGATAATAATCTTCCATTTTTATGAATTTTTCTCTTCTTCGGGTGAAGTATCTTTTTCTTCTCCGCTCTCATTATTCTGCCCGCTCTCTTTCTCTTTCTGATAAATATCAGTTCCTATTTTTTGCAATAATTGTTGCAAAGACTCAACCTTTTCTTTAATTTTTGACACATCTTCTTCTTCTTTTACTTTTTCCAATTCTGATAATTCTGTCTCTGCTTTTTGGACATCTTCCTCTGATATTTTCTCTCTCATTTCTTGAATAGTCTTGCGGCCACTATAAATCAAGGCATCTGCCTGATTTCTCAATTCAATTAACTGCCTTTTTTGTTCGTCTTGTTCTGAATGTTTTTGAGCTTCATCCTTCATTTTTTCAATCTCTTCTTTGGATACACTAGCCGATCCTTCAATTCTCACTGATTGTTCTTTATTGGTTCCCTTATCTTTTGCTGAAACATTTAAAATTCCGTTAGCATCAATATCAAAAGATACTTCAATTTGAGGGATGCCTCTCGGAGCCGAAGGAATGCCGTCTAGAATAAATTTTCCCAAGCTACGATTATCTAAAGCCATAGTTCTTTCTCCCTGGAGAATATTAATTTCAACAGAGGGCTGGTTATCTGCAGCTGTTGAAAATATTTGCGATTTTCGAGCAGGAATAGTAGTATTCTTATCAATCAATCTGGTCATTATTCCCCCCATGGTTTCTAATCCCAATGAGAGAGGAACCACGTCTAATAAAAGAACATCTTTCATTTCCCCCTGCAAAATACCTCCTTGCACAGCCGCTCCGATTGCAACTACCTCATCTGGATTAATGGATCGATTTGGCTCTCGATTAAATAATTTTTTAATCTCTTCTTGAATCTTAGGCATACGTGTTTGCCCTCCAACTAAAATTACCTCTTCGATTTCTTCCGGCTTTAAATCTGCGTCTTTAAGAACGCTATTAGTCAAATCTAATGATCTGATAACGTATTCGCTTACCATTTCTTCTAGCTTAGCTCGACTCAAAGAATATAATAGATGACGAGGACCGTCTTGAGTTGACGTAATGAATGGAAGATTTACTTCCGTTTCCATGGTTGTTGATAACTCTATTTTTGCCTTTTCGGCTGCATCTTTAATTCTTTGCAATGCCAAGGGGTCTTGAGAAAGATCTATGCCCTCTTCCTGCTTAAATCGACCAATAATCCAATCGCTAATTTTTTGATCAAAATCATTTCCACCCAAATGAGTGTCTCCCCCAGTAGCTTTTACTTCAATCGTATCATCTCCAATGTCTAAAATCGAAACATCAAAAGTTCCACCGCCAAAATCATAAACTAAAATTTGTTCGTCTTTACGTTTGCTTAATCCGTAGGCTAAAGCCGCCGCAGTAGGTTCGTTAATGATGCGCCGAACCTTTAACCCCGCAATTTCCCCAGCTGCTTTTGTTTCTTGACGTTGATCATCATTAAAATAAGCGGGGCAAGTAATTACTGCCTCTTCAATTTTTGTGCCTAACTTTTCTTCAGCATCTTTTTTCAATTTGCTTAAGATCATGGCTGAAATTTGAACCGGCCGATACCACTGATCACCCATTTTAACTTCAATATGGTCATCGCTTTCGCCTTTTATCTTGAATGATGATTTTCGAGCATCTTCCTGGACAATAGGATCTGAAAATTTTCTTCCGATAAGACGCTTTGTTCCAAAAACAGTATTCTCGGGATTTGTAATAGTTTGGCGTTGAGCTAAAACACCGACCAGGCGTTCACCCTTTTTATTAACTGCAATAATTGAAGGAGTAGTTCGAGCTCCTTCCTTATTTTCAATTATTTTCGGTTCTCCTGCTTCAATCACGGCCATTGCCGAAAAAGTTGTTCCTAAGTCAATTCCTAAAATCTTGGACATAAAAGTTAATCTTTAAATTAATTATTTTGGGGTCCGGCAACCTTTACTTTAGCCGGCCTTAAAACTTCTCCCCGGAACCAATATCCTGGCAGAACCTCCTCTATTATCTCTCCTTCTTTTCTGCCATCTAATTGAATGGTTTCTATCGCTTCATGCTTTTTTGGATCAAATTGCTCTTGTTCGACAACCATCCTTTCTACTCCACTTTTTTCTAAGATATGCATGAATTCTTTTTGAATTTTTAAGCTTCCTTCATAAAAAGAATCCTCGCCATACCTCATCCTTGCTTCTTTCTGAAATCTTTCTAAATTATCCAAAACAGCCAGCAATTCAAATAATATTTTTTTATCATTTTGATAAGAAATTTTCTCAACTCGATCTAATTCAGATTTCTTATAATTGATAAAATCTGCCCTTTCTCTTTGCCAACCCTTTAGATAATCTTCTTTCTCTTTTAAGCAATCAATTAATTCTTTGTTTGGTTCAATTTTTTTCTTTGATTTTTCTGAGTTCATCTCTAATCAAAACTAAAAAATGGTAACACAATTAATAGATAATGTCAATAAAAAAGCCTATTCCTCCCTAACGATTCGCATAAAAAATCCTTTCTGAATGACTCCCTAAATCAATATAATCAATCAAGCTAATTTCGTCAATACTTTTATTCTCTAAGAATAATTTTAAGTGCTTTAATTGTTTCTGTAAATCAAAAATTTTATTAAATTTGATCACCCATGGAAATCCATTAGAAATTGGATTAGCGATAATTAGCATTATCTGGGGATCGTTTATGCTTATTTCCATTATCTGGAATTTCTCGAATTCAGATAATAGCTCCACTATATTAATAATATCCAATTTAATATCATCGATCTCTGAAAGAAGGTGTAATTGTCCATTATTAAGAATAGAAATTTTTATTAAATCTGACGTGCATGCTTGAGCAATTTTCTCTAGCTCCACTAAATTATTGTCTAATAATAAAAAGTTATTTTGCGATATCGGAAAGCAAAACCTAGGCTCCCTCTCTTTCAAAGAAACAATGATCTTATCGGGCCATTGACGAATTATCCTCAATTCCATAATATAAGGAAAAGAATTTTCTATTTCTTCTGCTAAATAGTTAATAGGCCATGCTAGACTATTGATTAGTTGGCCATCGATAGTTTGAAAAACGAATTTCTCTAATTCCTTAGAGTCGATGATTTCATTCCCTTCAATAGATAAATATTTTATCGAAAATGCTGAAGAAAATAAGAGGAGGTAGACGATAATTCCAAGAAGAAATAAAACTAATACTGCTTTGTGAACAGATCTTCTAAGATAAATCGGCTGACGTGTTTTTATTTTTTTGTGACGAATCATTTTCATAATTTTCTTCTTCGTCGACGATTTTTTTCTAAAAAATAATTAAGCCAATACCACCATCTTAATGGAATGTCATGTGTCTGAAAATAATCCGTTCGGAAGCCACCAAAACCTTTTTTGAATAGACTTAATCCGTAATAAGCATGATGGGGGTTGTCCTTATCAGCAATGCCCCAGAAATTATAAAATTGGCAACCCCTTTTGCGTGCTTCCTGGATTGCTGCCCATTGAATTAAATATGATCCGGGAGCATCTTTGGGCTGAAAAGCGGAAGATGCTCCTTGGTGATAATAGGCTGTTTTTTGGTAAAAAACGATCATCCCCGAAGCTATTGGCTTTCCTTGATATAGAGCATTTAGTATTAAAATTTGGTTTTCTTTTTTTAGACAATCTAATTCCTTTTTTAAATAATCCAATGTAAATGCTTGAAAATGATGACGCCCTACCGTTTCTTTGTATAATTTTAGAAAATTATTAAGATCTTTAGAATCTGTCCCCGAAGTAATAATTAAATCAGAATTGCCTAATCCTTTCTTAATCAAATAACGAGTAGTTTTTCTCATTTCTCTTAATATTTTTTCTTCAGGCTGAGAAATATCTAATGTCCAAGTCACCTCAGGAGTAATAAACATTGGGGCTTTTTGCCATCCACTTTTTTTAAACAATTTTGCTTCAAGAATATTTTTTATCCAGGCTGGAGCTATCCTGATAAAAATAATATTTTTATTTTCTTGAGCTAAGGCCTTTAAATAGTTTGCAATCTCAAATATAATTTTGTTTTTCTGGGACTCATGCTCATCGCGAATTATTGGACCGTGGGGAATAAAGATAAAAGAAAAGTCCAGGCCAAATTTTTTGATCATCGGCATTATTACATACAGGGCCCCTGCGATTAATTTATCTTTATGCCAGACTCCTAAAAGCCCTACTTTTTGCCCCATAGCCTGACGCCACTCCCTTGAAGACCAAGACTGCATAAAAGTCTTTTCCGCGCAGCTTTCATTCAATTCCTCCCATTGATCTTTGTCATTAACTTCAGCAATTTTAAATTGATTAGTATCTTCCATATAACTCAAGATTAATGAGAGTATCTTTGTTCAATTTCTGATCGCTGGCTACAATAAGAACAGTGTTCACAATCTTTTCCCGCAGCTGGAATTTGTTCACCAAGCAAACATTCATGGGCTTCTTGAATTACCCCCTCAACCCATTGATCATCCCCTTGATAAGAAATAATTTCGATCTTAAATTCCAAGCGCCCGTCAAATGCTTTTTCGTCTTTTTTACCATTAGCATAGACAAAATATCCCTGATTTGAAACATCAAAATCATTCTTCCTTAACAACCATTGATATATCTCCATCTGTCGTTTGTAGCTTTGTCGATATGGATCATCGAGGGAAATGGGCCTAGTTGTACTGGTTGCTTTATAATCCACAATCATTAAGCGACCCTCTTCGTCCTGCCAAATATCATCAACCGCCCCATAGATAATGAAATTCGTCGGCTCATGATGATATCTAATTCCTTTAAAATTATTACGCCATTCATCCATATTAGGATGCTGGAATGGTACTGCTTTAATTCCATAGGCATCCATCAATGGATGAGGATTTCCTGTTACTCGGAAAGAATCAAATTCTTTCTTAAGCAAAGCATCTACTGCTACATTTAAGGCAAATCCGGGCATGGAAGGACGGCTTAGTCCCTCTTTCATCTCCAGATAAAAACAGCGCGGACATTCAATAAATTTTTCCAATCTACTGCGACTAATCTTAAACGGATTCTTGTTATCAATTTTAAACAACTCTTTCATTTTCCAGAAAAATGATCATTAATTTTCTTTATTTCCGTTTCGGCTAAAATAATTTTTTTTTGACATAATTCAATTAATTCATACGCTCTTTTCAGTTTTATCGGAAGATCATCTATGCTAATTTTTTCATCTTGAAGTTCTTCTATAATTCTTTCAAGTTCAGCTAATGATTTTTGATAAGATATTTTTAAAGACTGTGCCATAATTATTATTTTACTTTATTAATTATACTATCAATCTCTCCTTTGTAAAAAATTGTTGTTAGGCAATCTCCTTTCTTTAATTTATCAGAATTTTTGATAGATTGTCCTCGATAATGAGTGATAGTGAACCCTCGCTTCATGATATTCTCGGGGCGGAAAGTATCAATTTGTTTTTTTAGATTATCTTGGTATCTTTTTTGTTTATATAAAAATTTTTGAATCAATTCAGGAAAAATCTTATTGAATTTCAAAATATTATTATTATTGTCCCGAGAAATATTTTGAGCAACATTAACGGCTACTGATCGTAGTCCAGATACCTTCGTATTGGCTTTTTCTAAAATAGGCCTACTCATTCTAGAAAGTTCTTTTTGTCGATTTTTTAAATCTAAGATAAAATCATCAACTTTGTCAATTAGATATTCGGCAACCGCTGTCGGAGTAGATAAATTTTGATAAGCAACTAAGTCTACGACGCTAATATTCGTAAAATGTCCAATTCCCGTTAAAACCGGTTTTGAGAAAGAGGCAATCGCCTCAGACAACAATTGACTATCGAACCAACTCAAATCTGTAGCCGATCCGCCACCTCGAATAATCACCAATGCATCAACCTGTTCGGCCATCGTTTGAAAATATTTAATTCCCGCTGAAATCTCTCTTTCAGTTTTGGGGCCCTGAACACTAGCTTGATAGAAATAAATTTTAAAAGCAAAATCGCTTTCTTTCAGCTTATTTATAAAATCTTGATAACCCTCCCCTGGACTCGTAATTAGTCCGATATTAAGAGGAACTTTCTCTAGTATTCTTTTTTTATTCTCGTTTAATAAATTTTTTTGCTTTAACCAATTAATTACTTCTTCACGATTTTGTGCAATTTGACCTAAGGTAAACATTGGGTCAATATCCTGGACCGTTAATAAGTAATTACCATAACGAGCACTGACTGAAATCTTTATTTGAAGACGGACGCTTAAACCATCCATTTGACTTATCTTAATTCCAGCTTTCTTCAAGCGATCTCTAATTGAATCTTTCTGAAATTCATATAAAACGCATTTAACGGAAGAAAGAATTTCATTCTTGCGAATATCTTTTTCGCTTAATTGAAAATAGATGTTTGATCGATGTTTGTTTTTATCAAAATCGCTAATCTCGCCCTGAACCCAAAGAGGATAAGGGCAAGATTGCTCGATAATATTTTTAATAATTTGATTTAATTCAAAGACTCGATATGTTTTTGAATTATTCATTATAATATTTAATAGAATTTATTTCTTTCGGGAAATTAGTTTTTTCTTCTTTATCGCGCTGGCCATATCCAATTTTGGCCATTAATGAAGTAACTGGATTGCGCAAGTGCATCGGAACACTAAACGATCCTTTCTGAGCGTCAGCAATCGCTTCAGTAATTGCATTGTAAACAGCTCTATTCTTGGGTGCCTTAGACAAATAAATTGCCCCTTGCGCTAGATTAATTCTAGCTTCAGGTAGACCGACAAATTCAACAGCTCGAGAAACTGCTATTGCTACTTGAATAGCTCCGGAATCAGCATTGCCAACATCTTCTGAAGCGAATACAATCATGCGCCGAGCAATAAATTTAGGATCTTCGCCGGATTCAATCATTCTAGCCATCCAATAAAGAGCTGCATCGGTATCTGAATCACGTAAACATTTTATAAAAGCTGAAATTAAATTGTAGTGCCCTTCTCCTTTGTTATCATAACGCAAAGTGTGTCGCTGAAAAGCTTTTTCAATCCCTTCTTTATCAATATTCCTTTGACCAATACTATGAAAATAGTAGGCTATTGTTTCTAGCCCGTTCAATGCCACCCGAGCATCCCCATCAGATGTAGAAATTAAATAATCAAGAGCCGAATCATCCATCTTTAAATTTAAGGATCCAACCCCCCTTCCTTTGTCCTCTAATGCCCTGAGAATTATTTTTTTCAGCATTTCCGAGTCGATTGATCTCAGAACATAAACAGTCAATCTCGAAAGCAACGGCGTGATAATCTCGAAAGATGGATTTTCAGTTGTTGCTCCTATCAATATAATCGTCCCCTTCTCGACACATGGCAACAAGGCATCTTGCTGTCCTTTATTAAAGCGATGAATTTCATCGATAAAAACAATAGTTCGCTTCCCTTCAAACTTAAGCCTATCTTCTGCTCGAGAGATGGCTTGCCTAACATCATTAATTCCTGTAGCAACTGCTGAAAATTCTTCCCAAAAAACGTTCATCGAGCGAGCAATCAGATGAGCCAACGTTGTTTTGCCCGAGCCAGATGGACCCCAGAATATCAAAGATCCAATTTCGTTTTTATTTATCGCTTGGCGCAAAGGACTTTGCGGGCCAATCAACTCTTCTTGTCCTAAAAATTCCTCAAAAGTTTCGGGCCTCATTCTTTCCGCCAAAGGAGCCCAGCTCTTGATAGATTTGTCGAATAAGTCTGCCATCAAATCTATTCTACTGAATTGTCTAACAAAATCAAAGAGAGGTAAAAAATATTTTTATTTCTTCTGTAATGCGAAGAGCATCTTTTTCAGAAATATTAATATGAGTTGGCAGATTAATCAGTCTCCTTGAGACATTCTCGGCTATTGGACACAGTCCCGCTCGGTATTGCATTTTTCCCAAATCAACATCTGAGGGGACAATTGCGCTATCCTTCCATCCGTCATAAAGATAGATCCCTTTTTGACGTAAATATTTCAATAATTTATCAGCTATATCTTTGTTTTCCGAGATTACGCTAAATTTTAAATAGGTTCTCTCCTTATAATTTTCGGGCATTAATATTGGCAGATTTTTTAATTCTTTCTGATAAATAGCGGCAATTTTTAATCGATGTTGGTGATAGCGATCTAATTTTGAAAATTGGTTTGAGGCTAAAATTGCCAATTCCTGAGGCATTTTAAAAAATTCTCTTGAACTCATGATTCCCATTTTTTCCTCTTTTGTCATTGCCTTGGAGAGTAAACCTGTTTTTTGGAAAATAAGTAAGATCTTTCGACCGAGCTCGTGTTTATCATAATAAGGCTGAACCCAGCGATTAACCAATAGAGGGTGCCTCAATTGTTGCCTGATCCATTTCTTTTTGGGCGTGACGCTACCCAGGCCAATCGAATCAAGCCGTTCAATTAATCTGTCATCATTCGTTGCGGCTATGCCACCAAAAATAGAAGAAATAATTTTGTCTCTTCCGAAACTAAAAAAGGAGGCGTCGCCCCATGATCCCAATAATTTCCCATGGAAAGATGCTCCTAGGCTATGAGCGCAATCTTCAATTATTTTTAAATCATATTTACGAGCGATTTCTTCAACTCTTGTCATATTCACAGGAAGCCCGAATGTATGCTGAACCAGAATCCCTCTTGTTTTGTCTGAAATATGATTTTCTGTTTGGTCTAAATCAATGTTAAGATTTTCACAAATATCAACAAAAACCGGTTTCATTCCTGACCAAATGATTGGATCGATTGCAGCAGCACAAGTGAATCCAGGAACAATTATTTCGCTCCCTTCTGGCCAAGAGAAGGATTTAATGATTGCCCGCAAAGACATGCGCCCGCTTTGGAAAGCAACTACTCTTTTCACTCTTAAATATTTCTCTAACAATCTTGACAATTTTTCAGATTCATTTTTCCCGCTAAGAATTCTCCCAGATAAAACATCTTTCGCGAGAGCCAAGTCATCTGACTCAATGTTGGGAGATAACGCAGAAAATAATGGTTTCATGATCTTTTTAGAGAATCAATAATTTCAGGTCTTACGCGCCCTTCAATCAAAATAACATCTTCTGGGTTTCTGAACTCTTGCAATTCTCTTATTATTTTTTGAGAATCATTAATGCCTAAAATTCTAGTTTTTCCCTTGACTTCTCTTATCCCCCTTTCAACTTCTGCCTGATATTTATTGTCTATAAAAATAGCAAGATGGCAACAAATTCCTATCGATCGGCCTAATTCATAATATGCTTCTTTTGTCTTCTTTCCTAATTCTAAAAATCCAGACATGACCAATATTCGTTTTCCTGACCATTTTTCCAAATGGTTAACATGAGCAATTGACCCATCGGGATTACTAGAATAGCTTGCGTCAATAACTTCTGCTCCGTGGTAATGAAAAATCGATGGACTTTTAACTGGATAAGTGATCGTTTTCATAGCTTCGGCAAGTTCATCTCTTGTTAATCCCATCTCTAGCGCAACTGCCCCAGCCATCATTAAATTAATGACATTTTGTTCTCCGATTAAGTTCGCTTTGATTGGGATAGCATAATTCGAATTTATCATTTCAAAAGATAGAGATTTTTTATCAATCTGAACATTTGAAGCCCACCAATCAGCCGATGATTTTTCTTGACTAGCAATTAATATTTTCTCTTGGGTAGTCTTTTGATAGAGAGAATAAGACCGCTCATTGTCTCCATTAAAAACGGCTAACCCCTGCTTGGGCAAAGATTCGATTAACTCATATTTCGCAGAAATAATATTTTCGCGAGAACCAAATAATGATAAATGCTGATCATTAATTCCGGTTAAGATACCCACTTGAGGCTTTGCCAAAAAAGAACTTTGAGAAATTTCTCCAAGACGATATGCTCCCATTTCACAAATAAAAAATTTTGTTTTACCGCTAATCTTATTTAGAATAGTTTGCGCTATCCCTATTTGCGTATTTATATTTCCTTCAGTTTGCACCGTTGCACTCGATCCATATTTATAAGATAAAAAATGGTATAGAAAATGCTTCACCGAAGTTTTCCCAAAAGAGCCAGTAATGCCGATAACTTTTAGGTTCGGAAACTTTTCTCTTTGATGTAACGCTTTTTCAATCGTTCTCCTTTTAAAGAACATGGCCCCATATTCGATTAAATGGAACCCAACCAGAATGATCACCGGAGCAAAAATTAATAACAAAGGGAAGATTATAAACAAATAAGTCTGAAAATTAAAAAATCCAAGGATCATCAAAATTAATAATAATAACCATTCCGTTAGAAAAAAGATTTTAGCTTTTTTTGTCGCTTTTGGATAAATCCATCTTTTCCGCAAAAGTTGTCCTCCGGCATACCCGCCCCAAACAAAAATATTTACCAGCGTCAATATTAGAAATAATTTCTTTGACAAAAATAAGCTTGGGAGAATCAAAAGAAAAATCATTGAAGATTTTGGGAAAAGCAACCAAGGATTTGTCCTAAGACCATCTCTCAATCTATCCCAACGATATTGCTTCAATTGCCAAAAATTAAGATAAAGAAAAATCTGTCTTGTTAAATGAAGCAATCCTAGTCCTAAAAAAATTAATAAGTAATTCTGAGATTGAAAAAAATCCATTATTAGACTGTTTATTATCAACTAAATTTCTGAATGAACTTTATTATTATTTCTGCCAGCTCATCGGGCTTTTCTAATTGTGGACTGTGCCCGACGTTTGGAATAACTTTTAACTCAGAATTATTAATCTCGTGGTAAAACCGATACGCTTGTTTTATTGGAACAATATGGTCTTCTGATCCCCAAACAATTAGAGTAGGTTGCTTAATGCTCGAAAGGCAATGAGACAAATCCTCTTCTATAACTTTTCGAAAAGTATCTCTCATTGAATGAGGCACTTTAAGGTAATCACTTTGCCTCAGAAGATGATAATAAAAATCCCGCATTGGACCCTTTACTCGGCCCAGATGGAGTCGGTCTAAAAATCTTGAGCTAGATTTTGCCAAATCAGATAAAATACTTAATTTAAGATTTGTATCCGATTTTAACCCAGCGGCATTACACAAGATTAGTCCTTTCAGGGAAATTGTATTGCGAGCTGCTATTTTAACAGAAATTCTACCCCCGAACGAATGTCCTAATAAAAATATTGGTTGTTTAAATTCCGGATGTTTTTCTGATAATTGAGAAATAAATTTCTCTAACCAGTCAACATAATTATCCATGCACCATCCTTTTTTGGGAACGTCGCTGGCCCCGAACCCAACTAGATCTGGCACAACTATTTTACATGATAATCTTTCCGTAATTTTATCTTGAAGCTGAACCCAGGCATTAGAGCTGCTCCCCCATCCATGCAAAATAATTACCGGCTGGCCTTGTCCGACTAGACGATAATTAATTTTTAGATTATCAATGACTATTTCTTCGTTCATCGAGAGATTCTTTTCAAATTCAAACGAGGTTGTAAAATTTCAGGAATTAAAATGGATCCATCTTCCTGCTGATAATTCTCCATGATAACGGCCAAGAGACGAGACATTGCGAAAGCTGTCCCATTGATAGTATGAACATAGGCTAATTGTGAGCCGTCTTGATAGGAAACATTTAACCCCCTAGCCTGATAATCGGTACAATTAGAGGAGGAATGCGTTTCAAGATACCTTGATTCAGATGGCAACCAAGACTCTATATCTATCGTCATAGCCGAAGGTTTGGCCAAATCCCCATCATATAGGGCCATAACTCGATATGGTAATCCTAGCGATTGCATCATCTTTTCTTGTATACTGACAACCAATGCGTGCTCTTCTTGTGATTTTTCAGCCTGACAAAAACTGAATAATTCGGCTTTATCAAATTGATGAACTCTTAAAATTCCTTTTAAATCTCGCCCATAAGTTCCAGCTTCTCGACGGAAACAAGTAGAATATCCAATATAGCGCTTAGGCAAATTAGATAATTTCTCTCCTTGATGCATAACCGCTATGCTTTGTTCCGAAGTTCCAACAAGATTGAGGTTGTCTTTCTCAATTAAATAAATATTGTTTTCAGCTAAAGATGAATACCCCAAGGAGTCCATCAACTCTGGCTTGATCATGACAGGCGGAAGAATAGGTTGAAAATCAAACTCTTGAGCAACTTCAAAAGCCAAACTGAGTAAAGCAATCTGCATTAGAACTAACTCATTCTTCAGATAGCTGAAGCGGCTACCTGCCATTTTTGTGGCTCGAGGAATATCAATCAGATCGAGATCTTCACCTAATTCTAAATAACTTTTAGGATTAAATTTAAATTCTGGCAAGCTTCCTTGTTGACGCAAAATAACATTATCAGAATCATCGTGCCCGCTAGGTACTTCGGGTAATAAAATATTAGGAAGTTCTTTAATTAAAGATAGTATCGCTAATTCTACCTCTCCAAGAGTTGATTCTTCTTCCCTTATCCTTAATTTCAATTCTTTGCCCTTTGATATTTTTTCCGCAGAATTATCTTTCTCCGCACTTAATTGATTGCGTTCTTGTCTTAAAGATTCAACTTTCTGAATAGATGATCTCCTTCTAGAATCTAACGAAAGGAAATGATCAGTTTCAAAGTTAACTCCTCTTCGCAAGCAGCTTTTTTGAACCAGATCTAAATTTTCTCTAATAAAATCAATGCTTAACATGGTTTATTTAGGGCGTGTGGTCGGGAAAAAGATTATTTCCCTTAAAGAATGAGCATTTGTTATAAGTGCTGCTAAGCGATCTATTCCCATTCCAAATCCAGCCGCTGGAGGCATCCCGTATTCCAAAGCCGTCAAAAAATCTTCGTCCATTCTCTGAGCCTCTTCGAAACCCATTTTGAAATTATTTTCTTGGGCTTCAAAAATTTCTCTCTGTTTGACAGGATCGTTTTGCTCTGAAAAGGCGTTAATCAATTCCCAACCAGCTGCTACTAATTGAAAATTTTCAGTATAACCAGGAATTTTTTTTGATTCCTTGGCAAGTGGGAAAAAACCCATCGGATGATGAATAATGAAAGATGGTTGCCAAATTTTCGAACGACAATATTTTTTATAAATAGCATCAGCTATCTCGGCTTTATTGGCTCCCTTGGGCACATCTACACCTAGTTCTCCCGCTTTTTTCATTAAGGTCTTTTCGTCAACTTCTGATAAATTAATGCCTGTTTCTTTTTGAATAAGCTGACAAAAATCCAGCCTTGGCCAAGGTTTTCGAAAGTTTAATTTTTGACCATCGTGATCAAACTCTTCTTTGCCATAAATGCTCTTAATCAAGAAAGAAAACATGCGTTCTGTAAATTTCATCAAGTCCTTGTAATCGATATAGGCCCAATAGAATTCAAGCATCGTAAATTCAGGATTATGCATCCGATCAATTCCTTCATTACGAAAATTCCGGGATAATTCGTAAACTTTATCAAAACCTCCAATTAATAATCTTTTTAGATAAAGCTCAGGAGCAATCCTCAAAAAAACATCTATATCGAGAGCATTAAGGTGAGTTTGAAAAGGCTTTGCTTTTGCTCCGCCATATTGATTTTGCAGAATAGGGGTTTCTACCTCTAGAAAGCCTTCTTTATCTAAAAAAGAACGAATTAATTTCACTAAATGAGAACGAGTTTCAAATATCTTCTTGATTTCATCATTAAGCAAAAGATCAATATATCTTTGCCGATAGCGTAATTCCGGATCTTTAATACCATACCACTCGCTGGGAAGAGGAAATAATGATTTTGCGGCCATGCTTATCTTTTCGGCTTTCAATGTTTTGGCTCCCGCCTTTGTTGTGAAAAGAATTCCATTAACTTGGATAAAATCCCCCAGATCGAAATTATCTTTTAAGAAATCAAATTGTTTCGGGCCGAGAGTATTTCGTCCCGCAAAAATTTGGATTCGCCCAGTTCCATCTTGAATGTCAATAAAGATAGACCCACCATGTGAGCGAAGAGACATAATCCGACCAACAAGGATTATTTCTTTTTCCGATTGGCTTAAATCAAAAAAATTAGTTAAGGCTCGAGAGATATCGTGTGTTTTTTTAACCTGTGAAGGGTAGGGATCAATACCTTGAGTTCTTAATTTTTCAGCTTTAAGTAAGCGATTATATTTGATTTTATCACGATTAATCATGAATATCTTTCTGATTGAATTTATCATTTTTATGATCGAAATACAAACTCAGTATATCTTGAGCTACAGCCCTTACGGCAATCATGCTTTCTGCCACATCACGAATCATTAAAATTAAAACAATCTCGGGATCTTCATATGGCGCAAAAATCCCCATCCAATTGTGATAAACTCCCTCTCGACCAGTCTGAGCCGTCCCCGTTTTAACAGCCGAACTAACTGACAGCCTATTTAGAGCATGAGTCGATGACCTTGGATCAGTAACGGCTTGCCTCATCCCCTCTCTAACAATTTCAATGCTTTCATAATCAGCAACGGCAGAATTCAGAATAACCGGATCAATCTCCATGATAATTTCTTGTTCTTTCCCGTCTTTTTTAATAACCTGTTTAACCACTTGTGGCTGATAAAGGATTCCTCCATTAGCTAAGGCAGCATAAGCCACCGCTACTTGTAAAGGCGTGATACTGAAATTGCCTTGCCCAATTGAAAGATGATAAGTATTTCCGAGTCGCCAATCTTGATTAATAAAAGGCAATATTCCCTGCCCTTCATTGGGAAGATCAATTCCCGTTGGCTCTCCCCAGCCAAAGCGCTCTAACCAACTCTTTATTCTATCGGGGCCCAGGCCCTTAATACTTTGATAACCACCACCAATCATATAGAAATAGGTATTCACTGATTCTGAAATGGCTCGCCTTAAATCAGTCATTCCGTGAAAACTCCAATCACGATAGCATTGTTGTTCTCCTGTGTAAGCGTGAGAAACGCATATTGATTCCGGAGCAAATATTTCTTGATCAGGGTCAATAATTTCTTCTTCAAGAGCTGCAACTGCTATTAACGGCTTGATAATTGAACCCGTGGCATAACCGATTCCCGAGATAGATTGATTGAAGAGAGAAAATCCAGAATCATTTATAATTTTTTCAAGTTCTTCTATTGAGAGAAATTTACCAAAAATATTATTATCATAACCAGGCAAACTGACCATCGCCAAAACAGCTCCATTGCGAGGATCCAGAGCTATTGCATTTGCTTCCCGAGAACCAACCTCCTCCATCTTGGCTCTCAATAAAGATTCCACATTTTTCTGTAATTCATAATCTAAATTCAATACTAAGCTGTAACCCGGCTCGGGCTCCTTAATAACCGCCCCCTCGATTATTCTTCCTCGGGCATCTCGTTCAATTTGATATTCTCCTGATCGATCTCGCAAATAGTCATCATAATATTTTTCTAATCCAGCTACCCCCGTACGGTCCATCTTAGAAACATAGCCAAGCATATGAGCCAGCCCGCCCTCCTGTTGATAGGCACGAACCAAATAACGCTCTAGATAAATACCTGGCCAGTCTTCTGTTTTTGTTTCCCAAAAAATTACCTGATCATAGGTTAAGTCATCTTGTACCAGAAAATTTTCTTCTCTCGCCCCTATTATCTCTTCTAACCCTAATCGGCTTAATTCCGTAAATTGAACCAAGCGATCGGTCAACCATTTTTTTTGAGCAATATCATTAGGTATTTCTTCCGGGTTAATCATTAGACGATAAATCGTCTTATTCTCTACTAATTGATTCATGTATTGATCATAAATCACTCCTCTTTCTGCTCGAATTACTCGAACAATGAATTTATTGTTTTCTGCCCTGGTACGATATTCACTTCCCTCAATAATTTGGAACCAAAAACTCCGAGCAATTAATAAGAAAAAAATAGTCATAACTCCTATTAGAAGAAGCCAAAGTTTTTTCTCGGGAAGAGGCTTTTCGAGCTTATTTTCTGATTCGGGGATTTTGTCTTCTTTTTGTTGAGCCAAACGATCAAGAAATACCTCGTGAGGCTCAAGGCTACGACTAAAATCTCTATTAACCTTTAATTTTTTATACGGATTCATGCAATAATTTTGCTTTAAATCGAACTGGAACAATCAACCAAATTATTAAAAATAATATTAAATGATAACATGTTTGAATCATCAATTGAGAAAAATTCAACAAAATGATTGAACCTGTTTCTCTCAAGAACTGATTTGATAAAAAATTAATTAGATAAGCGAAAGGGTTATAAGCAAGCGAAAGGAAAGTTAAACAAGCCAAAAAACTAATTAAATTCTGGAAATTAAAATATTGTTTTAAGGCCTGAATTATGGCTCCAAATATAATTAAGCTCAATATTGCTGGCCCCAAATGATGATGAGTAAAAACATCTAAAAGAAATCCACTCCAGATCATTAGTAAAAACAATCGATACTTGTTATTGGTTCTAATTGCTATTACTAAAGTTGCTAAAAGAGTAAAATTTATCCAGATATCATGAATTGGGAAATAGCGCCCAAAACCAACTTGAGCGAGTATCAAGATATATAAAAAAAATGCTAATAGAATATTTTTCACCTTAAAAATCTTGAATCACAAAAATAATATCTAGTTCTAAAAAATTAATTAATGGAAATATTTTTGCTTTTAATGAAGAACGAACATCATCCTTTTCAATTGATCCCATTTGACCAACTAATAGGCCAGCTGGATATTCATCGCGGAATAATTCTGTTATCAAATTCTGGCCCTCTCTGAAGGGTTGAGCTAAGTCGATAGATTCTAGCTCAACTATCATGTTTCCCCGCCCCCTCAAAAATCCTCTTGCTGGAGAATCGTCAAGAGTTCTAACCTTTACCCAAAAATCTGGATGTGATAAGAAAATAATTCTTGACTGACGATCACTTGTTTCTACTATTTTTCCAATAAAAATATAATCACTTGTAATAACCGATTGTCCCACTTGCACATCGTCTTCTTTCCCTAAATTAATTATTCCCCAATCTTGGCTTGGATCAAAATAAGATAAAGAGCCTTTTATTATCTGCCAATCATGAATTCTTTCTTTTATACCAGATATTTCAATCAATGCCTCTTTCTCAACCAGGCATTGATTTTGAGAAATTAGCTTTTTTAATAGATCATTCCTCTGAATTAACAAAATATCTCTTTCCCTCTTCAATGATTCTTTTTCTCGAAAATAATTTAAAAATTTATCTGTTTTTCGACCCCAACCATCAAATACTTGATAGATGGGCTGAGAAAACCAATGAACAGAATTTTGTATCGCATTAGAACCAATAAATTGAATCAAGCATAAAACAAAAATTACCAAAATCACAAAAATAGTTTTCTTAATCCATTTTTTATTAGTCATGCCTAGATTATAGCTTAAAAAAGAAAAACAAAAAAACCGCTTTAAAGCGGTTTAAAAATGTCCTCTGGTGGCGGCGCCCTACTTTCGCGGAAAACCACTATCATCGGCCCAGGAGTATTTCACGACTGAGTTCGGAATGGGATCAGGTGGGACAACTCCGGAATAGCCGCCACCGGAAGACATTTTTAGCAACTATTAACTGCCAGCCAATTCAAAAAACAAAAGAAGGTTTAGATTATTAGTATCTCTTGGCTCAATGCCTTGCGGCACTTACACCTAAGACCTATCAACCCGGTAATCTTCCGGGAATCTATAAGTCCTAATCTTGGAGTAGGTTTCGCACTTTAGATGCTTTCAGTGCTTATCCTGTCCCGACATAGCTACCCAGCAATGCTCCTGGCGGAACAACTGGTACACCAGAGGTCAGTTCATTCCGGTCCTCTCGTACTAGGAATGAATCTCCTCAAGACTTTGCGCCTGCGGTAGATAGGGACCAACCTGTCTCACGACGGTTTGAACCCAGCTCGCGTAAGATTTTAATCGGCGAACAGCCGAACCCTTGGAACCTTCTCCAGCTCCAGGATATCTTGAGCCGACATCGCTGTCGAATTTTACTCTTCTCACGAAGAGGATCGGACTATACCTTCACCCATCTTTCTCAAAGAGAAAAATGGAGCCGGCGTTTGATAGCATTAATAGCTATCTCACCCTACATCAATAATTTTTCGCAAAATTATTGACCTCAGGATCAGTCTCTACGGGGTCTAACTTGATTTTGTAGCCCATAGATGGTACTACATAATTTTGAATTAAATTCATTAATAAGGGTACGCTTCTTTTAAGAAAACGTAATCGCATATAATGCTTATCCTTATTCATGCGTATTTCTAATCCAAAACATTTTTTTAGAGCAACGACAAGCTTTTTTTGACTTATTTGATCAAGCTGTTGAGTATTAAGATAAATATCGTTATCACGACATTTACTTCCGTCATCCATATACCATACCGCCAAGGCGATTTCATCTAGTATTAGATTATCAGGAATGATCTTTTTCCCATCTTGATAGAATAAATCCATCATAGCTGTAAGTTCCGGATGCTGTCTCGTTGTAAAACGATAAGCTGTCCGATCTCGCCCATTTTTATAAAGACGAGGCGAACTATTCACTAATGATTCCAATTCAACATATTTCCAGTCAACATATTCTTTCTGTTTGGAACTATGATTGATTTCCAAAAAAGCATTTGCGCGATTTTTAACGCGCCTTAAATGTCCGTCTCCTAACACGCTTCCCAGAATGATGGACTTTTGACGTTGCGTTAGACTTCCCACGGTATTGCCCACAACTAAAAGCTAGGTTAATCGTGTTTATTCTAACACGTTTAGTTATGGGTTTCACCGTTATGAGCCGGTTTTTTCTGCCTGAGTCAAGGCAGAACTATCTCGATTACTCGAGAAAACACCCCGATATGTGTTTTATATATTTGAGGTGTCGAACAGGGCCGTAGATATGGACTCGTGGGCCCTACTAACCTGTTATCCCCGGGGTAACTTTTATCTGATGATCTTCCGTAGTTCTACAAATTACGGTCGGTTCACTAAGCTCCTCTTTCGAGACTGCGCGGCATAGCCGCCTTGCAGTAAAGCCAGCTTATGGCTTTGTCCTATCGCTTCGGTTTCCATTCGAAGCTAGCTGACCTTCAGACGCCTCCGTTACTATTTAGGAGGCGAGCGCCCCACTCAAACTAACCCCCAGACACGGTCCCGGCCATTTTTGAGGTGGCTCGGTTAGAACTAAAATTACAAAAGGATGGTGTTTCATTGGCGACTCCACCTGGCCCAAAAGCCAAGCTTCAAAGTCTCCCATCTACGCTACGCAGTCATAACCCTAGGCCAATATCTGGTTATAGTAAAGCTCCCGGGGTCTTTCCGTCTAGCCGCAGGTAACCGGCATCTTCACCGGTACTGCATTTTCACCGGGCATCTCGTTGAGACAGTTCTCCGGTCGTTACGCCTTTCATGCGGGCCTGAACTTACCAGGCAAGGGATTACGCTCGAACTGTTACTTAATTAGACCTGTTTTAAAACAGGCGGCAAAGCCATTTAAGGCTTCGCTCTTCATGTCGCCATGAAGATCGGACCATATCTTCTCTTAATCTTTCGATTAGAGTCCGGCGTATGGCCTCTGAGGATTTCGACTTTATCGGTACTTCCTTGTATTCATCTTTGCTGTTATGGCACGGATTTTTTCTAATCCTTTTTTATCAAGATGTTGATTTTTATTCATCATCTTAATTATACGAGCAAAGTATTCGAAGTCTTTTCTTTTGGCAGTTTTTAATGGATGAGCTTCGAAGAAAGGTATTATCTTCGTTAGCAAGTCTATACGATTTCTAACAACGTATTTTACCAAATGATTGTGATGATTATCATATCTTTTGTTAAGATAAATAGATCCACATTCAAAGAATTTGCAAATTTCTTTCAAGGAGTTTTTACTCTTGATTCCTTGAGTAATCACAAATTCTGGAAATACTTGCCATTTTAATCGTAATCTAGACTTAGGATGTTTAAAAAAACTTACCGTAAAACATCCTTCTCCATCAACAAAACCGACAATCCACCCGATAAAAGCCGACCTTTCCTGCTGATTGTCTGCACCAGGCACATTTTCACTCTTCATAATATTTGTTAAGGTTATATTCCCCCTTAACATAATTCTATCAGAGTAGTGCTGGATACACCAGACTTCCCAGCATATAGCCGGATTTTACTAAAGCAGTGTTCCTACTTTAACACGGTTAGAGTTACCGCGGACGTTTACCGGGGCTTCGCTCAGTCAGCCCTTATCCGAAGAAAAGGACCGCCAAGGTTAACCTTACGGCACTGGTCAGGCGTCAGCCCCTATACATCCTCTTGCGAGTTCGCAGGGACCTGTGTCTTTGATAAACAGTCGCCAGAGAGTCGTTCGCTGCGCCCCAAGCAAGCTTGGGGAGTCCTTATTGCAAACTTACGGACACTGTTTTGCCGAGTTCCTTAACGAGATTTTACCCGTTCACCTTAGCACTTTTATGCCTACCCACCTGTGTCGGTTTTCGGTACGGAGCCTATTAAAAACGAAACTAAAACTTTTCCTGGAAAAGTGCTCACTAGAATTTTCTTTCTCGAAAGAAAGAATTTCGGTTGATCTTGGATTGCTCCTTAATCCGCCGACCCAAATCCGATAATGGGATCTAGCTACTACTCTTCGTCATCTTAGCTCTATTTAACAGGCGGGCTGGAATATTAACCAGCTGTCCATCGGCTACCCCTTTCGGGTTGACCTTAGGCCCGCCTAACCCTTGGATGATCACCATTGCCAAGGAAACCTTAGGTTTTCGGTGCCCAGGATTCTCACCTGAGTTGCGGTTACTCGTGCCAACATTCTCTCTTCCCCCCGCTCCACCATCGCTCACGCGACAACTTCAACGCTGGAGGAATGCTCCTCTACCTATTGATTCAAAAGAATCAATATCATGTCTTCGGTATTAGGCTTAGGCCCGTAAATTTTCGGCGCAGAATTTCTGAGCTGGTAAGCTATTACGCACTTTTTAAAGGATTGCTGCTTCTAAGCAAACCTTCCAGGTATCTGAGAAATTCCACTTCCTTGTTACACTTAGCCTAATTTAGGGACCTTAGACGATGATCTGGGTTTTTTCCCTTTTGCCTATGGACCTTAGCGCCCACAGACTGACTGCTCGACTCAAACGCATCAGGAATTCGGAGTTTGGTTAAACAAGGCGGGACGAACCCAACCAGATCTATCCAGTGCTCTACCTCCTGAGCGAAGCATCGAACGCTAGCCCTAAAGCTATTTCGAGGAGAACCAGCTATTCCCAGGCGCGATTGACTTTTCACCACTTGCCACAGCTCATCCCAGAGTTTTGCTACACTCACGGGTTCGGACCTCCACGCATGCTTCCACGCGCTTCATCCTGGCCATGGCAGGATCGCCTGGCTTCGGGTCTTACTCATGCCGCTGGGCGGGTATTTAACCCTCGCTTTCACTACGCTTCTCGGGGAAACCCCGATTAAACTTGCGACATAAATAAACTCGTTGGCTCGTTCTGCAAAAAGCACCCCGTCACGGCCCCGAAGGACCGCTCCGAGTCTTTGTAAGCATAATGGTTTCAGGTTTATTTCAACGCCCTCACCGGGCTGCTTTTCACCTTTCCCTCACGGTACTAGTTCACTATCGGTGATATTGAGTATTTAGTCTTTCCCGGTAGTCCGGGATGATTCCCGCTGGGTTTTCTGGCCCAACGGTACTCAGGAAAGAATCAGAAACTTCATCGTTTTCGCCTACGGGGCTATCACCCTCTTTGGCTCACTCTTTCCAGAGCGATTCGACTAACGACTATAATTTCTTTGTAATTCTCCCTACAACCCTCACGACGGAGCAAAGCTCTGTCGAAAGTTTAGACATTCTCCTGTTCGCTCGCCGCTACTAAGGAGATCTCTTACGATTTCTTTTCCTCCGCTTACTGAGATGTTTCACTTCAGCGGGTTCGCCGTCTCAAAAAGAGACTGTTTCGGGTTTAGCCGAAACGGGTACTCCCATTCGGAAATCTCCGGATCAAAGGTTGCTACGCACCTCCCCGAAGCTTATCGCAGCTACGCTACGCCCTTCTTCGCCTCAATATCCCAAGGCATCCACCATTTGCTTTTAAGTAACCTTCTAGTAAAAATGTTTTCTAAATTGACTAGCAATTAATAGTTGCTAAAGCTATTAATCACTTTATTAAATTGTCATGAACTGTTTAAAGAAAAAGCCGCTTTCACAAGCGACTGACTCAACCAACCTAAGCTAGCAATGCAACCTTCAGTCGCTTTGATTTAATCTTAATGTTAGAAGCTTTTCCATACGATGAACATTCTAGCAAAGAGAAAAATTTTGTCAAATTATTAATTAACAAAAAACAGGCATAAGCCTGTTTTTGATAGATATTTTAAAATATCTTTACGATATAATTCGATAAAATTATTCCTGAATATTATCTTCAGGCATTTCTGTAGGTTTCGCCATTTCTTCAACTTTACCAATCGACTCCCCTTTTTTATTCTTAGACATGAACATCCATCCAACTAATATCCCGGCAACAAGAACTATGATGATCCAGATTAAAGCACTCATAATACAATTTATTTGATTAATTATAACTACTCTCTAAAGACAATGATACCACGATTTTAAATCAATACCAGAAATTATTTTTCAAATTCATGAGCCCATTGATATATATCGCCAGCGCCAACAGCAACCACCACATCTCCTGGTTTAATATTTTCAGTAAGCCTTTCGGTTAATTCTTTAAAAGGCCAATATTGAACATTCGATCGATCAATGGCTGATACCATTTTTTGAGCGCTGACTTTCTTGCTCAACGATTCTTCTTCCCGTCCTGGCACTCCATAAATATTCGTGATAATGATTTGATAATCATTTTTCATCTCTCCTTGTTCTCTTAATGTTTCCACAAAACGATCGAAAAAATGAAAGGTTCTTTGATATTGATGTGGCTGGAAAATAAACCAAATTTTTTGATCCTGAAATCTTTCCTCGATTGCCTGAAAAAGAGATTTCAATTCCGTTGGATGATGAGCGTAATCATGAATTAAATTAAAAGAATTTTTTCCAATTCTTCCTTTACGCTCATCAAAACGGCGCCAGCAACACTGATATTTCCCCATTGCTCGATAAAAAATATCATCTGAAATACCTAATACTCGCGCAACATCCATCGCCGCTAAAGCGTTGCTGATATTATGTTTCCCGGGAACTTTAATTATCTTTGATAATTGACCTACTTCTTCCTGCTTTATAGAAAAAGGAATTCTTTTTTTGATTATTTGATTCGCCAAGAGATGAATAATGTTAGGATCATCTTCATTGAACACCAAGCTCCCCGAAGGAGACAATCTTTCTAAATATTTTTGATAAGTTTCTCTAATATGGATTAGATCGCGATAATAATCTAAGTGATCTTCTTCAATATTCGTCAAAACAATAATATCGGGATGATAGTTTAAAAACGATCCCTGCCATTCATCGGCTTCGATAATTAAATAGCGCCCGTGCCCCATTCTAAAATTACTATCTCCAAACTCTTTTAATTTTGTTCCGACAATAACCGTAGGATCTAATCCTGCTTCAATTAAAACCAAAGACAGCATTGCAACCGTTGTGCTTTTCCCATGGGTTCCCGAAACGGCAATTGTTGAATATTGGCGAGTTAATCGCCCCAGGGCTTCAGCATAATTTAGCAATTCCAAAGAAGGTTTTTTCAAACGAATTGCTTGAGCCTTTTTTAACTCTGGATTGTTATCTGAAACAGCAGCACTAAATATAACCAGATCAGCATCATCCGGCAAATTACTAGTCTGATGTTTCCCAACTGAAATCTCCACGCCAATTTTCCTTAAAGCAAAAATGATTTCGGAGTCACTTAAATCTGAGCCAGTTATCTCATTTCCTTTAGCCATATAATATCTGGCCAAAGCCGAAACTCCTATTCCCCCTATTCCCACGCAATGTATCTTCATGGATTTTTTAAACTGATCGTCTCAATTGTTAAATATTTTGGTGCCCTGCTTGGACTTAATTTGCTTTCCATAATCGAAACTTCCGTTACTGGAACTTCAAAAAAGACCTCTTTCTTAATTAGCTCACGATCTTCAGGATCTATTCCAACCCATTCCCATTTCTTAACCCTTCCCAATGTAATATGAGGCTGCAGTATTGAAGATTGTTTAGCTGGATAATAAAGATTTTCCTTACGTAATTGCCGATCGATTTCTTCTCTCAAGCTTGCAAAAGAATTATTTTGATTAGCTTCTGACCAAACCAATCGAGGGGGCAAATCTTTTCCTGGTCCATAATTTATTTCATTAAAGACAAGACTAAATGATTCTTTTAGACTAACTATTCGCTCAAGCATCTTTTTAATTCTAGGAACATCTTCTGAATTAACTGCTCCTAAGAAAAGTAAGGTAATATGAAGATTTTCCTCTGGCACCCAATTAATCGGCAAATTATAACCAGAGCAAATTAAAGATAGCTCTTTTTTAATCTCTTCCGGCAATTTAATAGCAATGAATATTCTCTGAATCATGCTGGAATAATTTTAGCACATTGTAGCCAGAAAATTAATTTTCGGGTAATATGAATGTATTATGGCCAAAGAGAAGAAAAATAATACCACCGAAACTGATATCCAAAAAATTGTTAATCATTATTTTTATACTCGTGGACTTTCGCTAGATGAAATTAAAGAAGATGCTAAAAAAAGGAAAATCATTTACTCTCGTTATACTAGACCGGCTAAAGATATTCTGGCTCTTGCTGGATCTGTAGAAAAAGCTTGCCAGGCCATCACTCGAGTAGCCCATTGGGCCAACTCTCGCAAGCTTGAATATAGTATTGAAACTGTCATGAAAAAATGGCTAGAACTAGATCAGCTTAATCCAAAAGAAATCATCAAGAAGCCATTCTATAAGAACATGCCCTTGATCTGGAGCAAAAACAAACAAAAATGGTATGCGATTAATGATGATGGTGATTGGCTAGAGTTCGTCGGGAAAGAAAAAGAAATTGATTGGAAAATAGTTGAATAATCTCATATCTCCTCCAGGCAGGCATTAAAACTAGCCACTTCTTGATTGTACGCTTCAATCAATCTTTCTGTTTCATGCGCCAATTGATTATATTGATCAACCAAATAATTATATTCAGCTAACATTTCTTGATAATAATCTCCTCGGCGTGGTCGAATCTCTTCTAGGGCTTTATACATATTTTGAAGATTCGATTGATCTTTTCCTAATAAATTTTTATTTGCTTCAACCAGCGATAATAATTCTTCATTAGGACTGCTACAGTCTGATAGAGCGCGTCCAAAAATTTGAACAGCTAACCAAGTTTCGCTCCCCCACATTTCACCCACCTGTGTAGCTAAGCCAATTTCTCGATAAGAATCGTTGAGAATATTTTGGCGATGACCAGGACTATTCATCCATCCTTCAACTAAATTCTGTTCATCCGCAAAATTGCCTAAAGCTAAATTCTCTCCTATCAGAATATATTGATAACCGGCTCGCTCTACCGAAACTTCGATTCCATTCCCTTCAGGTGATTCGTGTGCAAAATATTGCCCTCGGAACATATCTTCTAATTTCAATTGTGCAGCACAATCTAACAAATCATTCCGCATCAATGGATCTACCCCATTGCTTAATCTTTGCTGATTAGTTAAATTCCAAATAATATCTGAATCTAAAAATATTTCTAATTGGTTATTCGAAGAATCCTCGATAATCAGTGGCTCGGTCGGCCCCATCAAACCATTTTGGATACTGACTAAATCTGGCAAGTCGACTATTTCTGTTAGAAAAGAGAAACTCGGAGGCCCACCCATGGCATTGAAAAAATGTATTAATAGAAAAATAATTGAACCAATACACAAAGCAAGAAGTATTTTTTTACTTAATTTATTCATAATTATTTTAATAATACATTAAATAGCGCTTGACATTTAATAATATTATTTTAAAATTATCCCTAAGGAGGTGAACCATATGCCCATAAAGGTGGACCGGGGTACGGCGCAAGCTCTTCTCGAAAGAGCTCGAACTGGGAGCATCACTGCTCATGTCATAATCAATCGGACCGAAGAGCCACCCTTTGGAATGGTGACCCTCTCTTTTGGAGTCACTGATCCAGAGAATAGACTGACGGGTAAAACCCCTGACGCCCAGATCAAACATCTGAGCAAGGGCTAATTCTCGGATACTCGTAGGGCGCTTCAAGCAAGAGGCGCCCTTTATCATTTTCCGAATTTTCGATGACGCCTACCATAATCTCTTAATGCTTTTTTTAGATCTCTTTTATTAAAATCTGGCCAATATTTTGATAAAAAATACAGTTCAGCATAAGCGACTTGCCAAAGTAAAAACCCTGACAACCTTCTTTCCCCTCCAGTTCTGATAATAAGATCAACATCTGGTAAGTCAGCGGTCCAAAGATTTTGTTCAATTTCGTTTTCTGAAATTTCAGTTTTTTCTGAATTGTTTTTTATTATCTGGTTAAAAGCATGGGCTATTTCTCGACGACCACCATAATTAAAAGCTATTATCAAATTAATTCCATCATTTTGCTCTGTGCTTCGTTCTGTTCGTATAATTTCTGATTTTAATTTATCACTTAGACTATCCCTTTCTCCGATAAATTTAATTTTGATACCTTCGGTTCCAAACCATTCTTTTTCATTTTTCATTATTTTAAGTATCAAGCCCATCAAACTCGAGACTTCTTCTATCGGACGACCCCAGTTCTCTAAGGAAAAAGCAAAAACCGTCAAATATTTAATCCCCTCTTCTTTAGCCCAGACAATTGTTTTTTTCAAAGTCTCAGCTCCTGCTTCGTGCCCCAAAAAAGAAGCCTTGTCTTTTTTTCGAGCCCAGCGACGATTACCATCCATAATAATTCCCATATGAACTGGCGGATCAAATGTCTTTCGCATTTTTTATCAATTAAAACAAGTTAGTATTTTTTAATGAAATAATTCAAACAAGAAAATATCCCAAATAAATAAGATAACTTTAAATAATTTATTTCAATTATTGTATCCCGTTAGAAAATCAAGGCTTAAATAATCTTTTTTGAGTTTTTCTTTATCTAATTTCAAATCATCAAAGTCAATCAGGTGATCAAGGTAAAAAGACATCCCCTTAATTATGTCTTTGAAAAGATTGATTTGTTGGTCCAACGTTTTTTGGTTCATCTTGCGCCGAGCATCAGAATCTCGCTGCTCTCCGTTTGAAATAAAAGTACTAATAGAATGTCCGTGTAATAATTCATTTCGAATGGCCGAAAAATGAGTTATCTTTTTCAGAATATCGTGATGCTCTTTGGCTTCATTGACACTATTAGAAAAGTCAAACTGGGCATAATAAAGAAACATCGCTGTTTTATCTTTAAAATTTATGTCGTCAATTTGATCAATCATCTCAGCCTTATTGAAGAAAAGCTGTGTACGATGAAGGGCTAAATGACGCAATAAAGCATTTAGACCAACCTCAAGCACTACATGAAGAGCAATATAAAATTCAATCAAATCCTCCTCTCCCAACTCTCTTTGGCCAATTAGTTTTTGACATTTTTGGCGACGCGAAAGGATCAAATAATTTGATTCAGTTTCTCTTAAAAGAGAATGAGACATTTGTTATTCGCGATAAATTGCTTGTGTCGGACAATCTTGGATGGCCTTATCTATGCATTCCTGATTTTTCTCTGAATCATAGCCTTTCTTAATTTCGGCCTTTCCACTACTGATCCCTATTTCAAAAACATCGGGACAAGAAAGTTCACAACTTCCACAACCGATGCACTTATCTTTATCAATTTTTAATTCAGACATTTTAAAATTAATTAATTTTTGTACCAGGTTTTACTTTCTCTGATGGTTGCAGCAGAATCGGCGAACCATCTGTTGCTGCTAAGAGCATTCCCCTGCTTTCGTAACCCATCATCATTCGAGGAGCTAAATTAGCAACGATAACAATCTGTCGTCCAACCAAATCTTTGGGCTCATAAAAAGATTTTATGCCAGCCACAATTTGACGATGCTCGTCGCCTAAATCAACCTGAAGTTTAATTAGCTTATCCGAATCAACAATTGGCTCAGCTTCAATTATTTCTGCTATTCGTAGATCAATTGCGCTAAATGTTTGGAAATCTATTATCTCGTCTGACGACATGATTATTTTTTTATCTTATTTTGATTTTAGCACGATTATCCAATCAAAACCAATGACCAAATTTTTTGAAAACCTGCTTCTTTCAACTCCTTCGCCTTTGCTTCGATATCGGGACAGAAAACCAAGCTAACCAATATGGCTGATTTCTCGACAAATCCAGCATGGATTTGATTCTGGCAACGATCAGTTAAAGATATTAATTCACTAACGATCAATTCATTCTGAGAAATAAGATCCGGGGGTAAACACGACCATATCTCAGTTGAGGGATTGAACCAAGTCATCCAAAAATCACGGCAAGACTCGTTTTTCATTAAAGAAAATAATGCCTTATTAACGAAAAATTGAGAAGGTTGTTTGAGCTCCTTGCGAAACACTTTCTTGAAGATTCGATCGGTTAAAATATTCTTTTCCCAAACGATTATCAATTGATCAATGTTCTCGCTTCGAATTGGTACCGAACCCACTTCTATCAAAAATAGCTCGCATTCATTACAAATATATTGGCCCGGTCGCCCACATATTAAGCAGAAAGGTGGAAACAAGACATCATAAATCTTGTTTATCCATCCGATCTTTGCGAACATTATTCTAAATCGACTGGATATTTAAGCTTTATCGGCCAAGCCAGAGCATCATCATGCTCTTTTAATCCGCTTGGATTATCTTTAATTAAAACTAGAATAGCATCCGAAAGTTTATGATCTTCAGGAATTTCAAAAATGATCTGGAAAGGAATTAATTCGTTCGTCATCCAATCTTCCGAAGTGCTGGCCAATGACCAGGCGAACCTTTGCCCCTGCCCATTCCAAAGTTCAGCCAAGAAACTGGCCTCAAAAAACCAAGACCCCATAATTTCTCCCTCAATCAATAAATGATTGTCTTCAACTAATCCGAAAGAATCATTTTCAAAATCAATAGTGGCTCGAGGATCATTAAATGAATATTCAACATATAATAATCCCTCTGGCGTCCAACATTTTGCTGGATGAGTTGAAATTACAGAATGATATTTTATACAGTCTTCAAAATTATTAATTAAAACGTTTGGAGCCTTGACCGATTTCCAGGAAGCCCAAACTATTAATAAAAGAAATATAAAAAAAGAAATTAAGATCGCTTTATAATTTTCTTTAAATAAATTCATGCCTTAACGCCTACGGGACGAGAGATTTTTCTCCCGCCCCGCACAGGCAAGCAACCAAAACTGAACCAATCGTTCAGATTATTTTTTGGCTTTAGCTTTCTTTGTGGTCTTTTTCACCTTCTTTTTAGGTGTAGCCTTTTTGACAACCTTCTTGACAGCTTTTTTCACTGTCTTCTTGACTGCCTTTTTCTT
Source organism: uncultured Candidatus Saccharibacteria bacterium (assembly GCA_964477715.1). GTDB lineage: Bacteria > Patescibacteriota > Minisyncoccia > Minisyncoccales > UBA1441 > CAYZEC01. Next base: position 35,757 of record CAYZEC010000011.1, read on the forward strand.
TGGCTTGGTGACCTTCTTTACCGCCTTAGCTTTCTTTTTTGGAGAAGCTTTGGCTTTTCGGGCAATAGTAGCCATGGTAAAAGATTAATTAATTTGGCGGCAAATAATTTAAATAAAAAGACTAACTTTCTTCAGCTAGTCTGCCAACAACGGGATATTTTAGAATTTCTTCCAAAATATGATAAGAATAGAAATCCTCGGTTAATTCTTGACCGGCAAGATGAGAATAATGCTGACCGTCTCTGAATATTTCTGTATTATCATAAACAATTCCATCCACTGCGACATAAGCGGGGCGGCCTTCTTTGCCATCATAATAAGATAATTCCTTCAAGGTAAAAACCTTCAAATCAGCAACATCCTCTTGATCATTAACTTCTTCTAACTCTCCTGTTAGTCCGGAATCTAATTCCTGATCCTCTAAGCTATCTATCGTTTCTTCAATTATTCCCGGCTCTCCCGCGGGCAAGACGTTCTCGTCGACTCTTGGTTTTGCTTGATAGAAAAGTTCAACGTAAATAAAGAAACCAAGAAATGCTAAGCAGGCTAAAACTAATATTGCCTTTGATATCTTCCCCCAGATCTGCCATCTGATTAGAGCCATGCGTATTGATAAACCAACGTGCAAAACGAAAGTGATTATTATTATTAAGGGAAGCAATTGAATGTGTAATGACCGAGCAAAAGAACTTGAAATTAATCCCTTTGTGAGTCCATAGCCACTGATCATGTAGAGAATAAAAGCAATTAGAAGAATCCAAGCGGCTATGCGATCAATTTTAGTTAAATATTTTTCAAAACTTTTTCGAGGCATTTAAAAATTAAGTTATGTTAATTTTATTTTAATCTTATTTTAAAAAAAATCTAGAGCTTTAATCAGAAATATTTTTCTGGTCATCCTCCTCTCCTTTGATTCGATCAATGATTCGACTTAACTTGCGATGACGAACCTGCGCAACTCGACGATATTGTTCAGAAACATTATCGATCTGATTGCCCAATTTATCGAGAGATTGATCAAATTTTTGATATTCTTCTTCGAAGATTTTAACTAATTGAATAATTCCTTTTAAATTTTGTTGATACTTAAAAGTTTGATGAGACCAATGAATTGTCCTTAGGATAGCTACAAAACTAAAAGGTCCCGCCAAGATTACTTTTTGCTTTAAGGCTTCTTGCCACACTTCTCTTAATTTGTCATAAATAAAACTAAAGACCATTTCATTGGGCACAAAAAGAATCACAAAATCAGCCGTTCCCTCATCTGGATTAATATAGGAACGACTTGTCACTTCTTTAATTTTTTGGCGAACGTCCGTTGAAAATTGTTTCAGAGCAGCTGTTTGATCTGTCCCGGGATTAGATTTTTGATATTGCAATAAAGAATTCAATGGGAATTTAACATCAATATTAACTCGACTTTTATCGGGTAATAATAATGTCAGATCGGGACGAGTGCCGGAGTCGGTCTGGGGATGAATTAAATAATTTTCACCTTTTACGAATCCAACTGCTTGAATTAATTGCTCTGCCACCTCTTCACCATATTGCCCCCTCTTTTGATTATTAGAGAGAATATCGTTTAGACTATCGGCTGATAATTGTAAATTTTCTGTTACAACTTTAAGTTGCCCGAAAGTTTCTGACCTATCTTTCTCGGCTTTTTCTAATTTCTGTTGGCTCTCTTTCAACTGCTGACTTACTTGTTCAACCAAAGTTTTAATATCAGCTTTGCGACTCTCTATGTATTGCTCTTCCCTTTTTAACTTCTCTTCAATTACTTCATTGGATCTTTCTCTGCTTTCTTGAAGCAACTCTTTTAATTGTCCTAACCAACGATAAATAATTGCTAAAAATAATAAGCCAGCGGAAACAATTAAGGCAATTATTAATTCTTCTGTCATAAATATTAGACGAGATTAATCTTGTTGAGGTTGATTTAATTGGCGATAAACAAAATAGGAATAAATCATTAAAAATATCATCGAAATAAATGGAGGAATAATAACTAAAAATATCGCGATGGAATTAATGAACATCCCAGCTAAAACCAAGAAGGCCGAAGCCTTAAACATGATTCCGGCCAAACGATGAATTCTTTTCCAAACCCTTCCATCTGATAAAGTCCAGGGCGTGCGAATTCCAATAAACCAGTTAATCTCAGTTTTTCCCATTAAAGTACCACAGGCATACCATAGAATTGCAAAAGCCGGCATTAGCGCCGTAACTATGTTGAATTGATAGCCTAAATTCCATAACAATGTGCAGGTGTAAAGATAGAATAGAAAAATTAAAAAACTAATAATCAATAAATCAAAATATTTTCTAAATTTCTCAATGTTTTTTTTGAGCGGATCAATGTGCAGGAATAGATAAAATAAACTCAGAACAAAAGCGCTAAGCATTGGAATCAAGAAAACTCCCCAGAAACGAGACATCTGCCCATCGGCCTGACCCTGAAGATTCCAATGACTATCCATAATAGTGGGCATATATGGATAAATCACAAAAGCAACTAAAAATCCCAAAATAATAATTGCTAAAAAAGCTACTTTTATCCAATTCATATTTATTTTTTCATGTAATAGATTCTTTTGTCATTCGGGAATCTCTCTATGGCATATCTTAACATGGTTCGGGGCATAAGACGATAATATTTCTTCAGAAATTTTTCTTCTTGAGCCAAGTCTCTTTTCCCGACTTCTCTTAACATCCAACCGACCGCTTTATGAATTAAATCATGACTATCATTAATAAGTATTTCCGCTATCTTGAAAGTGTCTTTAAATTCGTTATGACGGATGAATTCAAAAGTAGAGATAATGCTGATTCTACGAGACCAGATATCTTTAGATTTAGATAATTGATATAAAAAATCACGGGGTTTATCTAATAAATAATTACCAATTATTTTATATGATGAAATATCTACTAAATCCCAATTATTAATATGCCTTATGTTCCTTAAGTAAAGATTAAATATTTTTTCTCTCTTTTCCTGATTTCCTTTTTGATATTGATTAACCAAAATACTCAAAGCTGTAGAGCGGCATTCATGAATTTTATTTTTTAATAAAGACTCTAAATCTTTGAGAGATAAATTAAAAAACTTTTGAGCAATTATTTTTTGATCAGCGTTATTTAATCCTATAAACACATCTCCTTCCCCATATTCTCCTGGGCCAGTTTTAAAAAACCTATGTAAAGATTCAGCTTTTTCTTTATTAGCTGACTTCTCGATTTCATTAATTATATTGTTTAAATCCAATTTGCTTTTCATTAATTTATTAAAACATTTCCTTGTTTAAAAGAAAATACTGAAAGACTTTCTGATCCTTTTTTATTAAATACAAAAATCTATTTAGATAAAAACCATTACCCCCAAAGATAATGGTTTTAATGAATTTAATAAAACAATATTAATTATCGTTTTTCCCCGCTATCTTAGCGATGCCTATGGTAACAAACACAGCTATGATTGTAACCACAATAGCATAAACAATCATCGCACCCATGGCCTCAGTGGTGCCAAATATCCTTTTAAAGATGGCCTGGATGGCTCCATTCCATGCCAGAGCAGCGACTAGTCCAAAAGCAGCAATAATCAAGGAAGATATTTTTTCAACAATTTCTTTTTTCATGTTTTAAAATATTAATTATGATTTATCGTAATAATTATAATGAATATTTATCCAGAATTACATAATTCAAGAAAAATAATTTATGACGAAGTAAGCGATAACTGAAGTCGAGCCAGCGACTACTGCACCCCAAATTAGATCTACTATCGTTACCGATAAAGACCAGCCTTCGAGCGTCGCTAAATTTGTTAGATCATATGTGGCATAGGCAACTAAACCCAGCAAAGCCCCCATCCAAAGTGCTTTTAGCCAAGAGGCACTTTCCAAAGAAGGGTTAACTACTAAGATGACTAAACCTACAATGAAAACAAGGTAGAAGATAAATGCAGCTATCCAGTTAATATTCGTCTTCATCAAAGACCCTATATGTTGTTGGTAGAAATTCTTGGCTATAAATCCAAGCCACAAAAAATCAATTGCCAAAAAAATCAACAAAGTAATCAGATATGTTTTTATAAACATGATTTTTTATTTTTTAATTTTATTAATAACTTTTAATGCTTTTAGAGCGCTCGTTTCTTTGTCTTTAATTTCTAGCATAATATCACAATCGAATGGTTTAATTTCTCTTAAATACTTTCCGAAATCATTAAGATCAATGCTTTCGGCATGTTTGCCCAATCGGCCAAAAGGATCCTGAGAGCTATAATCATTCATCATCACGCCATCCTTCTTTTTCCAAGTCTTCTCAACATCTTTTATCGCTTTAAACAGGAGTTCGTTGTTATTTAAACAGCAATGATGGAAATAATCAAACAGGATGGGAATTCCTATTTGTTTTGAAATATTCAAACAATCTTTCAGGGAATACATTCTCTCGTCGTTCTCAATCACTAATCTTTTTTTAATCGAAATGGACAATTTGCGATAACTTGAAACGAATCTCTTGATCGACGCTTCTTTGTCACCGTAGACTCCTCCAACGTGTATCTGAATTTTCGCAGTCTCGTCTAAATCCATTATGTCTAAAAATTTTACTTGCCATTTTAGCTCCAAAATACTTCGTTTAATAATTTCTGGATTTAAAGAATTAAGTAAAACAAATTGGTCTGGATGCATTGAAATTCTGATATCATTTTCCTTAATATATTGACCAATAGCTTCGAGTCTTTTTTTAAAATATTTACCCCAATCAAATAAGTTGATCTCATGTCCAGCAAAAGGAATAATATCTGAGCTAATCCTGAAAAACAAAAATCCTTGTTTAATGTTGTACTCTAAAATCTTTTCCAAGCAACTTAAATTGTTGTCAACTTTATTAATTAATTTTTCTTCCGAAAAATTAGCCAATCTGAATGTTGAATTAGTAGTACACCCAATGCTCCGATTAATACAGGGATATCCTATTTTCATTTTCCTTTGGAAAAATTTTTAAATGCTTGGTCTACTTGAACTGACTCTTCTCTAACCTTAACTGCCATCTCGTTAAATCCTTTTAAATAAATATCTTTTAACGAGCGAACCCTTGAAAGAGCGACGTAACCCATCCCCGGTTCAAAACATCTCGATAAATCCATCTCAGCCGCATCTAATGTCATGCCCTGACTTTTATGAATAGTGATTGCCCAGGCTAACCTTAGCGGAAGTTGTTGTATGGAAGCCAAGGACTCCCCTCTTTCATCTTCCATCCGCCAAGTTTCCGGGAATACTTCAATATTTTTGCCTCCCTTAATTTCAACGATGGGATAATCTTTTTGATTAAAGCCAACAACTGTTCCGAGGGTGCCGTTAATAAAACCTTTTTCAAAATTATTACGAACAAACATCACCAAAGCTCCTTTTTTTAATAATAATTTTTGAGGAGCTAAACAATTTCGAGAAAGCATTTCGGCTAATTCTGATATGCCAAAGCTACGCATATAATAAACCATTTCTTTTTCTTTGATCTCCGCCAAGCGTCGTCTATTTACCAGATCAACATCAATATTGTGAGTATAGAGCTTAGTTATATCACTTATAGGGGTTTCAATCTTAATTCTTTCTTCAAGCATTGATCTTTCTTCTTCCCCAAATTTGTTTTCTCTGATGGCTTCTAATAATTTTAAATGATTCTCGTCAGTTTGTCGCCACTGCTCTTCTAGATAGCAAATCCGTAAACCAAGCTGGCTCCATGACTTTGAATGATAAGCAAATTGCGAAGAACGTTGATCTCCATTTTTATTTACCGGGGGTAACTGGAAAAAATCACCCGATAAAACTAATTGAATTTCGCCAAATGGCTTCCAGCTTGTTCGCAAGAGACGAATAATTTCGCTAGCAATATCGAAATGACGCGCCGAAAGCATTGATATTTCATCGATGATTAAAACCTGACTATCCGCAACTCTTTCTTTAACTAGCTTTCTTTTGATAATTTTTTTAATATCTCTGTCTCTCAATTCAGTTAAAACACCCATGCCTGACCAGGCATGGATTGTCATCCCATCAAGATGAGTTGCAGCAATTCCAGTTGAAGCCGTGATCCCAACCGGGATATCCTTTTTCCGCAAAAATTTTATGTATTCATTCAAAACATGAGTTTTCCCGCTTCCGGCTCGGCCGGTTAAAAAAACATTTTGCCCACTTTTTAAAATTTTAAGCGCTTCTTTTTGATTCAATTTATTCGTTGGTTTACTTTTATTTCTTAGGTTATTTATTGTAAGGCAAAATATCACTAAAAGCTAACCTCTGATTAAATATTTAATAAATTATCCTCACTAAACTATTGAATACTTAACGAGAAGTGGCACATTGCTGACTCCCCGAGAAGCTGTTAAATATAAAAGGACTCATTCCTCCTTGCTTTCTTGTTGACAGAGAAAGACGCTTTATGCTTACGCCTTTTCATGATTTAGCGTTAAGCTATTTTGAAATAGCCAAAATCTTTAGAGATCTTTTCGGCCCTTAAATTAATATTAGCTCTAGTAATATTTTTTAACTCCTACGATATTGCCGCTTAACCATCCATGGAAAGTAGTATTTTTTATAATTATTGTCGGTAATTGCAACAATAACATATTAACTAAAAACAAATCGAACGGGAAATAAGCATAAAATAATAAAGTTGAAAAACTTAAAGTATATAGAATTATAAAAACAAAATAATTAAAAAAAGAATAATCCTTTTTCCAATAAGTTTTTAATATAATCATTCCCAAACATCTATTATTATTAAATAATAAAAATAAAAGATTATAGATAAAAAATATTAATACCAATAATAATCTCCACTCCATATTAATCAAAAACAACAAAGGAATGAAGATAGCTAAAACAAAAGAAACATTTATTATTGAAGCCAAGAGTTTTTCATGCCAATAAGTTATTCTTTCCATGGCGTATAATTACAACAAAAAATCTTCTGTGTTTATTTTTTTCTTGACCGTTAATAAAAATTGTTGCCGGACAGGGACTCGAACCCCGATTTTTGGGACCAAAACCCAACGTCCTACCATTAGACGATCCGGCATTATTCTTTAATACTACGAACAACTGCTAATTCTAGCGGTAACAAAGAAATCGAACTGTCGTAAGTTTTTCTTTGCGCCTCTAAAAACAAATCAATTATGGAACATAATTTTTGCTGTGTAAACCCCTGACCCTGCTTCTTCATTCCCTCTTTCTCTTCTGAAGAAAGATCCATCATCTCAAAACTATCGAAAGAAGGATTAATCTGAAAAAGCAAAACATAACGCAAATAGTTAACCATAGCCCGACCTAATTCAATCGGGCTAATTCCTTGTCCAGATAGATTATTCAAAAAGATTATCGCTTTTCCTGTTTCTTTGGCCAAAATCAAATCAATTAATTCTGAAACCTTCTCTACTTCAATTAAGCCTAGCAATCCCCTAACTTCTTCTATTTTCAATATTGGTTTTTTATGAGAAAGAGCCAAGGTTAAACAAGCATCCAATAAACTTTGCGCATTGCGTAAAGAACCTTGAGCGCTTTGAGCAATTAAGGAGATGGCCTCTGGCTCAAAGCTTATTTTTTCTAATTCAGCAATATGCGCTAACTGCCCCTTGATCTCTTCTAGAGATAAATTATGAAAATCAAAACGCTGGCAACGAGAGACGATCGTGGGCAACATATTATAAACTTCAGTTGTAGCTAAAATAAAAACAGCATGAGCCGGTGGCTCTTCGAGAGTTTTCAATAAAGCGTTAACTGCATCTTTGGTCAATCGATGACTTTCGTCTAAAATAAGAACTTTGTACTGACTTTTAATCGGCAAAAAATTAATATCTTCCCGAAGTTGTCTAATGTCATCGATCCCTCGATTAGAAGCCGCATCTATCTCAATCAGATCAATCGCTCGACCATTATTAATATCTAAACAAGAGTCACATTTATTACATGGCTCAAATTGACCCGGTTTACGATTTTGACAATTAATCGCCTTAGCCAATAAGCGAGCCATGCTTGTTTTGCCTGTTCCTTTCGGTCCATCAAACAAATAAGCATGCGAAATAATATCTTGGCTGACTGCAGCTGAAATAGCATCAACAATATGTTTTTGCCCAACAAAATCAGAAAATTGCTGAGGTCGATATTTGCGATATAAAGCCAAATGAGACATAATTAAACAAAATCATGATAGCAGTAAAAAATAGCTGAATCAAATAAATTTATTTTGTGATAAAATAATAACGATGAATCTTTATAATACTTTAACTAAAAAACAAGAAAAATTAAAACCTGTTAACCCCCCTCACGTCACTATATATAACTGCGGACCAACTGTTTATCGCTTTCCCCATATTGGTAATTGGCGGACCTTTCTTGTAAGTGATTTATTAAGAAGATCTCTTGACTATTTGGGTTATCAAACCAAGCAAGTAATGAATATAACCGATGTTGGCCATTTAACTTCTGATGCCGATACTGGGGTCGATAAAATTGAACGAGAAGCCGAAAAAGAAAGCAAGGCCGCATACGAAATAACAGAATTTTACTTGCAATCATTTTTAGATGATGGTCGATTGCTCAATATTAAAGCTCCTCATGTTATGCCTCGAGCCAGTGAACATATCGCTGACATGATCGAATTAATAAAAAAATTAGAAGACAAAGGCTATACCTATCAAACTAGCGACGGTCTTTATTTTGATACTTCTAAATTTACTCGCTACGGTAGCCTTTCTGGCCAGAAATTAGAACAAAAGAAGGCTGGAGCTAGAATTGAACTTTCTGATGAAAAAAGAAATCCTACTGATTTTGCTCTTTGGAAATTCTCCCCAAAAGAAGTTAAGCGTCAGCAAGAATGGCCCTCTCCTTGGGGAACCGGTTTCCCTGGTTGGCACATTGAATGCTCTGCTCTTTCTCGGAAGTATTTAGGGCAACCTTTCGATATCCATACGGGCGGGATAGACTTAATCGGTGTTCACCACGAAAATGAAATTGCTCAATCAGAAGCGGCCTATAACAAGCCTTTGGCGAAAACTTGGCTTCATATTGAATTTTTACAAATGGGACAGGCCAAAATGTCAAAGTCTTTGGGCAATTTCATCACGATTAAAGATTTGATTGAAAAAGAATATGATCCTTTGGCCTACCGATTATTAGTCTTAGGGGCTCATTATCAAAGTAAGCAAAACTTTACCTGGAAATCGATGGATCAGGCTCAAAGAAATTTAGAAAAAATTCGGCAAACGGCCAAAAGACTATATGAATGCTCAAGTATAAATAAACACAAACAAAAAATAGATCTTGCTCGTTATCGACGTGAATTCAAAAAGCATTTAAAAGATAATCTTGATTTTCCCAAAATCATGGCTTTAATCTTTGATTTCTTGGGTGAAAACAATCGATTAATCGACCAGGAACAGATGAATTTGGAAAATGCCCAAAAATCATTAGAGCTCTTAATCGAATGGGATCAAGTTTTGGGCCTTAAAATTAAAGAATCTGCTCGAGAAAAACAATCGGTCCCCAGAAAGATTGAAATGTTGGTTGAGCAAAGAGAGCATTTTCGCCAAACCAAACAATGGGTTGAAGCAGATAAAATTCGTCATCAAATTGAAGAACTTGGTTATAAAGTAGAAGATGGTGATTCCGGACCAAAAATAACTGCTTCAAGCTAAATCCTTTTCTATTGATGTTTTCTAGCTTAAAACAAAGAAAAATTGATTTCTTTAATCTTTGAAGATAGAATAAGCAAGTATGCCTCAAAATACTCCTAGCCAATTACCACCTCAAAATAAAGAAGCTGAAGTTTGTTTATTGGGGAGCTTAATGATTGATGTTAGTGCCATCATCCGTGTAGCCGATTTTTTGTTAATTGAAGATTTTTATTATCCCGAACATCAAAAAATATATCAGGTTATGCTGGATCTATTCCAACGAAATGTCCCGATTGATATTATTAGCGTTGCTAATACTTTAAAAGAAAAAGAGTCTTTAGATAGAATAGGTGGCCAGGCCTATCTTTCTGAATTAGTTAGCTCAGTTCCAACAGCTAGCAATATCAATAATTATGCTACGATCATCCAAAAGAAAAGGATCTTGAGAGATTTGATCAGCGCTTCTCACGAAATTGGTGCCATTGCTCGGAATGAAGCCGAGGATAGCGATGTCTTATTGGATCAAGTTGAAAAAAGGATTTTCGGTATTGCTCAAAAGTCACTTACCCAAAGATTTCATCCCATTCGCGAAGGTTTGGAAAAAACATTTGACCGAATTGATCAGCTTTCAAAGCATAAAGGAAGTTTACGTGGATTAGCTACCGGATTTACGAAACTAGACAATATGTTAGCGGGGTTACAAAAGTCAGATTTAATAATTCTAGCCGCTCGTCCCAGCATGGGAAAAAGTGCCTTAGCTTTAGATATTGCCAGAAATGCAGCTGTTTTTGGAAAAATACCAGTTGGTATCTTCAGCCTAGAAATGTCTCAAGATCAAATCATCGATCGGATGCTCGCCAGTCAAGCTAATGTTGATTTATGGAAATTAAGGACAGGGCGACTTTCTGAAAAAGGTGAAGAAAATGATTTCGCTCGAATCCAAACTGCTTTAGGCACTTTGGCTGAAGCTCCGATATTCATTGATGATAGCTCAGGTATTAACATTCTCCAGATGAGAGCCATGGCTCGGCGCCTACAAGCTAATTATGGCTTAGGTCTTTTGATCGTTGATTATTTGCAATTAATGTATCCGATGAATTCAATGCAACCAATGGTTCAGCAAGTGACTGAAAACTCACGCGCCTTGAAAGGAATTGCTAAAGAATTAGACATTCCTGTTTTAGTTCTCTCTCAGCTTTCTCGAGCCGTTGAACAAAGAACCCCTCACCGCCCTCGACTTTCTGATCTGCGAGAAAGTGGAAGTATTGAACAAGACGCCGATGTTGTTATGTTTATTTATCGCGAAGATTTTTATAAAGAAAATCCATCTCAAGAAAATATTGCCGATATAATTGTTGCCAAACATCGCAATGGCCCAGTCGGTCAAGCCTCTCTCTATTTTGACGGACCTCGAGTTACTTTCCGCAATCTCGAAGAAAGTTCCTTTGAACAACAAGATGCTTTCTAACAGTCTCAACCGATTAATTAGCGAACTGCTGAAATGGCCAGGAGTTGGATTAAGAACGGCCACTCGTTATGCCCTCTACCTGTCTCATCTTGAGACAGAAGAGAGAGATATTTTATTAAAATCTATCCAGGATTTAGAGAAGATAAGATTGTGTGATTTTTGTTATTATCCTTTTGATAATAATTCAGACGAAAATCTTTGTTCTATTTGTCGAGACAGTCAAAGAAATCAAAAAATCATCTGCGTTATTGAGAAAGAGACTGATTTGAATGCTATTGAAGAAACCGGAGATTATCGTGGTCGATATTTGATTATTGGGCCAGCTGTTCTTTGGTTCGAAACAGACAAATTTAAGCCTCGAGCTCAAAAATTGGTTAAGCACTTAAAAGAAAACGATTTTCAAGAAGTTATCTTAGCTATCAATCCAACCACCGAGGGATTGGCTCTAAATAGTTATTTAAAAAATTTGATTCAGAAATATTATCCTGAAATAAAAATAACCACCCCCAGGCAAGGATTGCCTCGAGGAGCTGAATTAGAGTACGCTGACTCAGAAACATTAAAAAGCGCTTTACGCGAAAGGACTAGTTAGTTCTTAATATCGGTAATCTCAACTTCTGTAAATGATTGACGATGGCCTGTTTTTTTCTGATAACGTTTCTTTGCGTTATACTTCAGAATTGTTACTTTTGGGCTTTTGCCTTGAACCAAAACCTTCCCCTCTACCGAAGCTCCCTTAATCAAGGGTTGGCCAATAACTGCATCCTTCCCGTCATCAATCATCAAAACTTGGTCAAATTTAACTTTTGCCCCTTCTTCTTTATCTAGCTTCTCAACCTTAACGCGACTACCCGCTGAGACTAAATATTGTTTTCCGCCTGTTTCGATAATAGCAAACATATTTAAATAAAAATAAAAAAATGTGATCTAATCACTATTCAATAATAACTCATTATACAGAAACTTTCAAATTTTCATATAGCCCGAAAGTCTTCAGATAAGCCACCCCTAAAACAAAGTAGCCCCGACGGGATTCGAACCCGTGTGACATGGCTGAGAACCATGTATCCTAACCACTAGATGACGGGGCCTCAAACAAATAACATTGTATCATCGAACCGGATTATCCACTAGTCTCTGGCATTATCTGATAATAATTAAGAATATATTGAGCTAATTTACCAAATATTGGCCCAGCAGATTCTGATGAATTAATTGCCTGAGGAGCGTCTAATTTTATTAAAATACTAAAAGCTGGATCCAGGGCTGGACCATAGCCAGCAAAACCATGGATTGTTTCTTCAAGATATCCTCCTCCTGGCTTAGGAATCTGTGCTGTTCCCGTCTTCCCGGCAATTAAATAACCAGCCACTCCAGCTGGTCGACCGTAACCCTCGCTGACCACATCTACCATCATCATCGTTGTCTGGGCTGCCACTCGGGCATTAATTGCCTGCCCCACTTCTTCAGGATGAGTTTCGTAAACTACTCCATCATAGCTAATTCTTTTTTCAACAACAAAAGGTTTCATCAATATTCCATCATTGGCAATCGCATTAATCGCCATCATCAATTGAATTGGAGTAGTCGCAATCCCCTGCCCAAATGACGCTGTGGCCAGATCACGCTCATATCCTTTTTTTAAAGTTTGATTAGCCGAAAATTCTTCTCCCGCTAAATCAATTTCCGTTGGACGAGTGAAACCAAATAAATCAACATATTTTAAAAATAATTCTCGACCAAGTTTTTGTTGAACAAAAACCGAACCAGTATTAATAGATTTATTCAAAACTTCAATCATTGATTGCTCTCCCCAAACCCTCTGACGATAATTATAAATAGGTGGCCCTCCAACTGAAACCGATCCCGTATCATGATAGGTAGTCTCGGGACTCACCAAATATTCATTTAACCCTGCTGCCATAGTAACTACTTTAAAGATTGAGCCAGGCTCAAACAGTCTCTGAGTTGCTGGATTAATAAATCGATCTAACGTCTCATTGCTGTAAAAATTTGGATCGAAACTTGGATAATTAGCCATAGCTAATATCCGTCCAGTTTTAGGATCAGAAACGATAATTGTTCCCCCTTCAATTTGCCAATCTTCTTTCGCTTCTTTTAACAACTGTTCTGCTTGAAACTGAATATTATAGTCAATCGTTAGATAAAGATCGTCACCGGCTGAAGCAGTAGAATCATCTTCTTCATTATTCAAGTTCAAAAAAGAAAAACTCCTCATAAAAGAGGACTGACCCTGTAAATATTGATCATAATATCCCTCTAATCCATATTGACCAATTTGATATCCACCCAAGAAACCAACAACATGAGCAGCCATTTCTCCTTGCGGATAAAATCTAATTTTTCTTTTTTCGGTTTTGTTAAGCAAAGGATGATTTAATTCTTGAATTGACAACATCTGTTCATCGGTCAACTCTCGACAAATAATCCCTGAATCAATTAATCCGAGAATATCTTCTTTTAGTATTTCTGACAATAACTCAGGTAATTCTTCTTCGGCCAAGATATCATTTGGAGAAAAATAAATAAGATTTTGACGCTCATTATTTGCCAAATACTCCCCTCCCTTAAAAAAAATACGCCCCCTATCTCCAAATACTTCTTGAAGCAATTCCTGTTGTCCCTGAGCTCGAGCTCGATAAAGAGCGCCATCTCTTACTTGTAAAATAAAAAGTCGCCCGACAAGTGCAATATTGAGTAAGAAAAAACAAACAAGAATAATATGCGCCCGGACATTTAACATGCCTTACGGATTAACAGCAAAAACTTGTTCTTCGATACTAATATAAGTAATCTCTTTAACTTCTTCAAAATCCAAACTATCAATAGTCGGCCAAAGGTCAATTAAAGAAGAAGATTCAGCATAAATATTTTCAAGTTGATTTAAGGATTCCTCCAATTCAACTAATTCTCTTTTATATTCTTGAATTTGATAATGATGCTCATTAATTTTAATAATTTGAAAAGCATAGAATCCGGTCAGAATCATTGCAGATAATAAGCCAATAGTTATTAAAAACTTAATTTTCATTTTTATTTAAATTAATTTTTTGAGCAACTCTTAGTCGCGCCGAACGAGCGCGATGATTAATTTTAATTTCATCTTCCGATGCCTTAACCGTTTTCTTAGTTAACAATCTAATTCTTCCCTCGGATTCTTCTCCTTTTAAAAATTGTTTAACGATCCGATCTTCTAATTCATGAAAAGAGATAACTGCCATTCGTCCTTCTGGGGCCAACACTTCGATCATTTGCGGTAAGACTCGCGAAAGATTCGACAACTCTCGATTAACTACGATCCTTAATGCTTGAAAGGTTTTTGTTGATTCATTAATTCTCTGTTGACAATACCAAGATGGAACCGATTTTCTTATCACTGCCGCTAAATCATGAGTAGTGTTGATCGGACTTAACTGGCGTTCAGCCACAATATTGACTGAGATTTTTCGCCAAAATCTTTCTTGTCCGTAATCGCGGATAGCTGCTCCAATTTCTTCTTCTGGCCATTGGTTGATAATCGTCCAGGCATCAAGTTTATTGTATTTATCAAATCTCATGTCTAATCTTTCATTTTTCATAAAACTAAATCCTCGGCCAGACTTATCTAAATGCCAACTTGAAAAACCCAAGTCTAATAAAATTCCATGAACTGGGCCAAATTTATTTTCATGAACTATTTCCGATAATCTGGCAAAATTATCAGCGACCAGTTTCACCCTTTCTCCATGCCCCTCTTCTTCAAAACGAACAGATAACTCTTCAATCAATTCATGAGTCCAATCAATTCCTAACAACTTTCCTCCTGGGCTGGTTTTTTCTAGAATTAAGCGCGAATGCCCTCCTCCATTAATTGTTCCATCAATAAAATTCTCATTCTGCGCTGGGTTTAACAGTTCAATTAATTCTTTTTGTAAAACTGGAATATGCATTTTAAATTCCTAATTCTTTAAGACGTTCGGCAATATTGCCAACTTCTTTTTCTGTTTTCTTTTGGTAAGCTGCCCAAAGTTCTTTGCTCCAAATTTCAATTCGATTATAAAGACCGACAACTATCGCTTCTTTTTTAAGCCCAGCATATTCTTTGAGATAATCTGGCAAAAGAATGCGCCCAGATTTATCAATATCGACTTCCATTGCTCCAGCTAACATAATGCGCGATAATCCTCGCGCATCTGATTGTGAAAAAGGCAGGTCGCTAAGTTTTTTAGCCAATACCTGCCATTCTTTTTGAGGATACAAGAACAAGCTTTGATCTAAACCTCTTGTTACTACAGCTTTTTTACCCAACCCCATTCTAAATTTAGTTGGGATTGCCAATCTCTTTTTGCTGTCGATAATATATTTATATTCACCAATAAACATTTTTAGGTTATCCACTTTTCTAATGACTTCTCCCCACTTTCATCCACATTTATCCATCTGTCGTCACTTTAACCCAGATATATATCAATGTCAAACACTTTTTTAAAACCTAAAAACGTTGATTTTCCATTAATTTATTAACAATTTATCCCCAAAACAAAACTCCGCCCTTTATCTTTGGACGGAGTTTAGCTAATTTAGTCCTTTAACCAATTTGATTGATCTGGTTTATTGTTCGACGAAGAGTTTTTTCTGAATGATAAGCATAAGCTTCCCTACGTCTATTTTCTAACCATCGACCAAATAATATCCATTGTTTACGTAAAACAAACACGCCAAATAAGCTAATCAAAAGAGGCAAGATTAAGTAGCGAGTTAATGTTCCGCCAATTCCCGTTGGAACATTAGCCGCTCCCCCGACAGCTCTTTTAACAACATTCACTACAGCCGTGGCTGAAACAACTCTACCCTCGCTCCTAGCCTGAGCGGTGTTGGTCAAAGAGGTGGTGCCGAAACTAAAATAACTCGGAGCATTAACGATAGCCCTAAAGGTAATATCTTTTGTTTGGCCCGAAGCAAGATAGCCAATTTCTATTCCGCTTAAAAGATTCTGAGAAGTCAGGATATCATCAATCATGACAGTTCCATTGATCAGCGATATATTAGAGGGCAAAATGTCTCTAACTTCTACAGCTGAAAGGGCATCCGTTCCCTGATTGTTAACACGAAGAGCAAAAGCTAAAACATCCGAAGGAGCAGCTGTTGTAGAAGATTTCCAAGTCGCCTCTCCAACACTTACATTTCTAACATGTTTAGTTATATCCAGGCTAATAGTTGGCTGAACTGATTGGACATAATACGCTGTAATTGATTGAGAGCCACCAGCTGTAATCCAAACAGTACAATCACGCGAAGAAACAGAGTCGCAACCAGACCAGTGACTAAAATTAGCACCATCATGTGTCGTTGGAGCTCTTAAAACAGTGCTAATGTCTCCTTGAACAGTACGAGTATAACTAGTTGTTCCATCTGTATTATAGGTACCTGAAATTCTTGAAATTTGAGCTCCTGCTTTTAGAACTCCGTCAACTCGACTCTGAACATTCAATGTGCTATTCAAGATAGAATCATTATAATTGGCAACAATCGTTTGAGATTGTCCTTCATCCACTCTAACCCAGCAATCTTTGCCAGATGTACTATTACATCCAGACCAATAACTGAATTCCGATCCACCATGTGTATCGGGAGCTCTTAATGTAACGCTAATCATTCCATCACGACTACGAGTATATTGAGTGCTTCCCGCCATATTAGTCGTTCCGGAAATATAGCTAATATAAGCTCCGCCCTGTAATGACCCATTAACTCTACTTTGAACCGTTAAGCTACTCGGAACCACTACCGGCGTACTATGGATATAGTTAGCGGTAATTGTTCTGTTTTGCCCCGCTTCAACTGTTATTGTACAATCTCTCTGAGAGACCGAAGAACAACCAGACCAGTGACTAAATTCTGATCCAGCATGAGTGCTAGGAGCCCTTAAAACAGTATTAATTGAGTTTGGTACAGTATGAGTATAATTAGTCGTTCCTCCCGAATTGGTAGTACCAGAAATACGCTCAATATAGGCACCAGTTTGTAAAACACCATCTACTCTACTTTCAACATTTAAGGTTGCGTCTAACGGTGTGACATAATAAGCTGTAACTGTTTTACTCTGCCCACCCGAAACTGAAACTGTGCAGTCTTGACCAGATGTTGAATTACAACCAGACCAATAAACAAAATCAGCTCCAACATGCTCAATGGGTGCTCTCAGAACAGTATTGATACTCCCCTGTACTGTTCGACTGTATTGACTCACTCCATTCATATTAGATGTTCCAGAAATCTGAACTATTGTTGCTCCTGGCAACAATGATTCATCTACTCTTGTTTGAACATTCAAAGTATTGGAAGGTTCTGGGGTTGGTGCAGGTGGAGTTGGTGTAGTTGGGGTTGGGCAAGAATTTGTACAAGGATTTGTACAATTCGAGCTTGAACATGTCGTTGGACAAGAAGTCGTGCAAGAAGTTGTACTAGAAGTAGTTGTTCCTGAAACCAAAGCCCAGGCAGACCAAGCTAAACAGTTGTTGCTACCGTAAAAACCACAAGTTCTTCGGTAGTTACCTGAAGTTTCAACTTTTCCTTGCGGAGAACACTGATTGGTACAGTAAGTTGTGCTTGAAGATCCATTATAATTAGAGCTAGAATTACCACTATAGTAATTTGTTGAATAGTTTACCCCCCCAGAATTAGAATAAGTTGACGTTCCGCCACCAGTGCCAGAATTATAAGTTGATCCGGAAGTGGTTGTTCCTCCTCCGACCCAAGTTAAGGCATCAGCCATTAGTGGTTGAACGACAAAAGCACCAAGTAATAATACTTGAAGCAGTAATTTAATTATTTTCTTACTTTTTTGATTCATGTCTGGTTATTAATTTTTAATTTTCTATTCTTAGATAAGACATATTATCTTAATTCGTCAATATATTAAGATTTGGGGGGCCAGAAACGCACACTCGCGCGATTCTGGCCCTCCCCCACAGATTGCTACTTGGGTATCTGGACCCAGCTTCCATCCAGGATCTCTTCCCAGAAGAAAATCAGATCCTGCCGGAGATCCAATAACCACAAGCGGTCTCTCGTCTCGATGAAGACGACCCAGCTGAATTGTTGGTTAGGATCGTACCCGTAGAGCTCAATGGCTGCTCGCGGCGGATACAGCCGAGCCGTACCAATAGCTACTGGCCCCACCCCCATCCTCTCCTGCACCCAAAGAGCGAACCGCTCCTCGTAATGCGTATTAGGGTCATACGGATGAGGCGCCGCTTCTAGGGTCCTCCAATCCCTGGGAAGCGGAGAGATCTCGTCCGCCCTCAAAAGGACGTAATTGACAAGAAATCTCGGGTCCCTATTCTCTACGTTCGTAGTCACTCGAAGCGCGAATGACCTCTGGAGCTCATCTCCCGACATCGTCATCCTGCTCGGGACCGGAACGGGTCCTGGGCCTGGCATTGGCAATGGCTCCGATCCCGGAAAGTAACAACCGCCGCTTCCCAAGATCACCAGTACCGACAGAATAACTGTCAGAATCCCCTCGATTTCGATCTTCATGATCGACAACCTCCTTTTATCGTTTTCAAGATCAGGATAATCAGATAATACCACCCTATGATTATTCTGTCAAGAGGAAAGAAGTAGCTACCCATCTTTGCCAGTTTTTCCCTGGTGGAT
>CAYZEC010000012.1:0-19487 GCA_964477715.1 uncultured Candidatus Saccharibacteria bacterium
ATAAAAAATACCTAAAGGCACTTGACCCTTCTCATAATTCCAAGAATCAATTAATCTTCTCGCTTCAGCATAATTATTTTTCTGACTTTCGGAAACAAAATTTTGATTCTGTCGCAACCAAGCCAAATCAGATTTTCGAAAAGTTAAGCAAGGTTGAATAATTTCAACCAAAGAAAATCCTTTATGATCGATCGCGGCGCGAATAATTCTTTTCATTGAATCTGGCTCAGTAGCTGGAGCTCGAGCAATAAATGTTACCCCGGCCGATAAAGCTACTGAAAGAGGATTGTAGGGATTATCTTTTAGCCCTTCAGGGGTAGTATTGCCCCGATAACCAATTTCAGTAACTGGCGTAGCTTGACCAATGGTCAGGGCAAAAACTCGATTATTAAAAACTAGGGCCGTTAAATCAGGATTCAATCGACCAAACTGAACCAAGTGATTGGCTCCTTCCGCATAAGCCCCACCGTCACCCAAGAAGCCAACTACTGTTAATTTTGGATTAGCTATTTTTATACCCAAAGCGGTCGGCAAGGTCCGACCGTGCAAAGCATAAAAAGCATTCATCTCTAAATAATCGTAAAACTTTCCAACGCAACCAATATCAGTCACAGCCACTAAGTGATTTTTATTGAAACCGGTCCGAACTAAATCAGAAAAAACCCCTCTGATTGTTCGCAAAGCAATATTATTGAGACAACCCGGACACCAAGTATTAGGATAAGAAGTTTCAAATTCTTTCATGAAAGCTTTTTAATTTTTGAAACAATTTCAGTTGAAGTAAAAGGACGTCCATCATATTTCAAGATCCTTTTATCGATTAAACATCCTGTTTCCATGGCGATTAAATCACCCAAGAAACCAGTAACACTGTTTTCAACCAAAACAACTTGTTTTGATTTTTTAATTTCACGCAGAACTGAGTTTTTCGGAAAAGGTGCTAAATAAGAAATTTGCAAGAATCGATAATCGGGCAATTCAGCTAAACTATCTTGAATAGCTCCCCAAGTCGAACCCCAGCCAATAATTAATTTTGATCCGCGCCCCCAAACTCGTGTTGGTTGCCAACGAGCAATAGCTTGAGCCGCTGCTTTTGACTTGCGCCATCTTTTCTGATTCATCTTTTCAACCATTAAAGAATCTTCCGTTGTTAAACCGAATTGATCGTGTTCGTAGCTCGTCGCTCGAACCGTCGCAGCTTGCCCTGGAATAGCTCGAGGCGAAACCCCGTCGGGACTAAAATGATAACTTTGATAATCTTTTCCGGGACGAGAAACAATAAATCTATCGGGCTTAACTTTAGTTGTTTCAATTTGATCAAAGCTGTAATGGCTTTCACCTAAATGTTTGTCGCTCAATAAAATAACTGGCAAGCGATAACGATAAGCCAAATAGAAAGCCTCGATTGTTCTTGAGATAGCTTCTGCTGGATTGCCTGGAGCAATTAAAACTCGAGGAAATTCTCCCGCTCCAGCAAAACGAGCAAAAGCTAAATCTCCTTGAGCAGTATAGGTGGGCACTCCAGTAGCCGGCCCGATTCTCTGAGCCAAATAAATAACCAAAGGAATTTCGGCCACTCCCGCCAAACCCAATGCCTCAGTCATTAAAGCAAATCCTCCGCCAGAAGTACCGACCATAGACATGGCTCCGGCATAACTCGCTCCCAAAGCAGCATTAATGGCAGCGATCTCATCTTCTATTTGAACAACTTTCAAATTGTATTTTTTAGCTCGAGCCGCTAGTTCAACTAATAAACCAGTAGCTGGAGTCATCGGATAAGAAAGATAAGTATCGACTCCTGAGATTAAAGCACCTTGTGTAAAGCCAGCCGTTCCATCAAAGAAATAGCGCTTTCGAGCAACAAGTGAATCAAATTGTTCTTTTAATTGCCCGCAATGATAACCAGCTTTCATCAGAGTTAATATTGGCCCGGCGGTTGAAATTTCTTTTTTAGTTGCTCGTAATAAAGCATCTAGGGGCAGCCCCCAACTCTTAAACAAAATGCCCAAAAGAATATTATTGGTCTGAATAGAATTATCTTTTAAATTCTCTTGAGCCAAACAAAGCTTAGCCTGACTACGTTTCAAAACCAAAGTATTCTTGTTAATTCCTTTTTGATGTTGTTCGGAACTATCATCCAAATCAACTACTGCTGAAAATTCATTCTGGTGAGAATAAATGGGCTGATCAGAAAAAGTAATAATATTGAAATTATGTCCGCCCTTAATCAAAGATCCATAATCGCGATAAATAAAAACATAGTAACCAGCATAAACCAAGGCTCGCCCTAAAATAATTGAAGTCAATCTTATTCCTTGTCCCGCTTGTCCACAAATTAAAATACTTTTTTTCATTTGGTTACAAAATTAATCAAACGATCTGGCACAAAAGCAACTTGCTTGATCTCTTGATCAGCCAAAAACTTTTTAACTTTTTCTGATTTTCGCGCTTCAGCTATTGCTTCATCTTGACTAAGCCCGGCTGGTAAATCCAACCGCTCCCTCAATTTACCATCAATCTGAACGATTAAAACAATCTTTTCTTTTTTAACCGCAATAGGATCATGAATCGGCCAACTTTGATTAAAGACTGAATCAAAAGAATCTTGCTTCCGCCCTAACTGTTCTTGCCAAAGCTCTTCCGCTAAATGAGGAGCAAATGGCCCCATCATGATAGCCAATTCTTCTAAATGTTTAACTGATACTTCTTTTTGCTGTCGTAATTCATTAACCATAACCATTAATTGAGCGATAGCCGTATTAAATTTAAGATCCTCCAAGTCTTTGGTTATCTTTTGAATCGATTGAGCCACTACTTGTTCTACTTCCTGATCAACATTTGAAACACGAGGCAATTGATAAATTGACCAAACTCGACGCAAAAAACGAACCATTCCATTTAAACCATTGTCACGCCAATCTCCTCCTTGTCTCATATCACCCAAGAACATTAAATAAAGCCTAACCGCATCCGTCCCATATTTAACCAGATACTCATCAGGGTTAACAATATTGCCTCGAGACTTACTTATCTTCGCTCCATTCCGAATCAGCAAACCATGAGCTCGGAACTGCTTAAAGGGATCAGCTGAAGGTAAGTAATCTAATTCATGTAAAACCATGGCAACAAAACGGACATAGAGAAGGTGAAGAACGCTGTGCTCTCGTCCCCCAATATACATATCGACTGGCAACCAACGAGATAACCTTTCTTTATCTAAAGCCTGGTCTTTGAAATCAGTGCAAGGATAACGTAAATAATACCAGCAGGAATCAACAAAAGGATCGGAAACGTCTGTCTCCCGACGAGCTGGTCCCTGACATTTAGGACAAGTAACATTGACGAAATCTTCCACCTTGCTGAGTGGCCCGCGCCCTGAGCCATCTGGGCGAAAATCTTCCACATCGGGCAAGGTAACCGGCAGATCTTCTTCGGGAACTGGAACCCAGCCACAATTAGGACAATGAATCATCGGAATCGGTGGGCCCCAATAACGCTGTCGGCTAATACACCAATCTCTCAAACGATAAGCTACTTCGGCTGACCCCACTTTCTCTTGCTCCAACCAAGAAATGATTTTCTCTTGCGCTTGTTCTGTTTCCATCCCATCAAGAAAACCAGAATTGATGTTAACACCCGAGCCTAAATAAGGAAGCTCTTGATCGGCTGAATCAATAACCGGAATAATTTCCAGTTGATAACGTTGAGCAAATTCCCAGTCTCTTTCGTCATGAGCCGGAACAGCCATAATCGCTCCAGTTCCATAATCAGCTAGAATGTAGTTAGCGACAAAAATAGGAATTTCTTTTTGATTAACCGGATTAATAGCTGTTAATCCTTCTAATTTTAATCCCGTTTTTTCTTTTTCTTCTGAAGTTAGATAAGCTGATTGCGCATAATCTAAAACAGATTGATAATTTTTAATTTTACTCGACAGTTTTTTCAATAAATCGTGTTCGGGCGAAAGAACCATATAGGTACAGCCAAAAAGCGTATCGGGCCGAGTAGTAAACACCTCAATCTGCTCCTCTGGCTGATCAGATTTAATTAAAAATTTAATTCGAGCTCCAGTGCTTCGCCCAATCCAATTTCTTTGAGTTGTTTTAACCTCTTCGCTCCAATCAATTGTTTCTAATCCTTGCCATAATCTTTCGGCATAGTCAGTAATCCGCCAAAACCATTGTTCCATTTCTTTTTGTTCAACCTCGCTATCACAACGCTCACACCGATTATCAATAACTTGTTCATTAGCCAAAACTGTTTGACAAGAAGGGCACCAATTAACTTTTGATTTTCGGCGATAAGCTAATCCTTTTTGATACATCTTCAAGAAAAGCCATTGAGTCCATCGATAATAATTGGGCTTGTAAGTTTCTACTGTCCGACTCCAATCATAAGCATTCCCGATTTGTTGTAATTGTTGATAAAAACGTTTTTCCGTTCGCGCACTAACATCGCGGATGTGTTCATTTATCTTTAAAGCATAATTCTCGCTATGAATGCCAAAACCATCCAACCCAATTGGCTCAAAAACATCATAACCCTGAAGACGCTTGAATCGACCATAAGCATCGCTATGGACAAAAGCATACATGTTTCCCATATGTAATCCTTCGGCCGAAGGATAGGGAAACATCATGAGATTATAGAAAGGACGCTTAGCTTGATCTAAATCAACCTGGTCAATTTTATTTTCTTGCCAAACCTTTTGCCACTTTTCTTCTATTTTACGAGATTGGTATTCCTCCATGTTTTTCTAATTGAAACAAATGATAAGCATTTTGATCAGTAATCTGGACAACTTCCTGAGCTGGAATTTGTTTGATGGAAGCCACTTTTTCTAAAACAATTCGCCATCCAGATTGAGGAGTATTTCTTTTTTGGTTTAATGATGGGGGAGTTAAATAAGGAGAATCCGTTTCAATCAAGATTCTTTCTAAAGGAGTGCTTTTAATTACTTCGTTTAACTCTAGTTTAAAGATCAATCCGCTAAATCCCAGATAGTAACCTAAATCGAGCAACTCTCGTGCTTCACTCAACCCGCCCGAAAAACTATGAATCACCCCGGGCAAACCTTTCATTTCTAAACTAAGCAAGCTAATCAATTGGCGATAAGCTTTTCGACAGTGGATAATCAAGGGAAGATCGTGTTCCGCCGCTAAACGACCATGCTCTTTAAATAATTCCTGCTGGCGTTGATGCTCATTTAGATCATCTGGGAAACGCAAGAAGTCTAATCCTGTTTCTCCGATGGCAACCACTTTTGGTTGATTGAGTAAATCTTGGCAATTCTGAATTAATTCTGGATCACTCCCGGGATGAACTCCGACTGAGGCATAGAAACCAGGATTCTGGGCTAATTCTATCGCTTTGACGGATGAACTACGATCAATCCCAACATTAATTACCTCTAATTCCATTTCTCGACAAGCTGTCATCATTCCGTCTCGATCTTGATCGAATTCAGCTAAATTTAAATGAGCATGCGTATCAATCATTTCAACCGCGGAAAGAGACTTTCTTTTTTTTGCTTGCCCGAAAGTTGATCGGCCATGCGCTGGCTTGCATCGGGCAGAAAGGGCTTTAATAAAAAGGTAATTTTCCCTAAAACGGAAAGAAGGTTGGCGACCACTACTGGAGCCCCATCTTCTCCCTTCCAGGGTTCTTCTTGTTCGATGTATTGATCGCAAAAAGCAATCAAATTCCAAATAGACATCAAAGCCTCTCGAAAATCATAATTATCCATAGCTTGAGCATATTCTTTTTGAACTTCTTTCACGGCTTGAATCGCTTCAAGATTAGTTGGCTCAGCTTCAACTTTCATTTCTTTGGCCAGCTTGGTTACCCGCGCCACTAGATTACCCAGCCCTCCGGCTAAGTCAGCATTATAACGTTCTTTAAATTTAGCTAAACTGAAATCTCCATCTTTGCTACTGGGAATTTCTCTCAACAAGAAATAGCGAACAGCATCAATTCCATATTCTTTAACTAGTTTTACTGGATCGGTTCCGGTTCCGGCGCTTTTAGACATCTTCTGGCCATCAACAGTTAACCACCCGTGAGTCAAAATAATTTGAGGCAAGGGGAGACCAGCTGAAAGCAAAAAAGCTGGCCAATAAACAGCATGAAATTTTAAAATATCTTTTCCGATACAATGAATCTTCAAAGGATTATCAATCCACCATTCTTTGAATTTCTTCCCTTCTTTGCCATAATCCAAAGCACTAATGTAATTAGTCAACGCATCGAACCAGCACCATATTTTTTGACTCTTGTCACCCGGGACATCGATGCCCCAGCCCTGGAGCCTTTCAGCTGAACGAGAAATGCAAATATCTTCTAGCCCTTGATCAATAAACCCCAAGACTTCATTTTTCCGAGATTCGGGCAACACTTTAATTTCATCTGTTTCGATGATCTTGCGCAGTTGCTTTTGATAGCGAGAAAGTTTAAAGAAATAATTCTCTTCCTCGACTAACTCCAACTCCTTGCCGTGAATGGGGCAAAGCCCATCAGGCGCTTCTTCCTTTTTATAATAAGCCTCACAGCTACTGCAAAGCAAACCGCTGTAGTTTTTGAGATAAATATCTTTCTTTGCCTTTCCCCATAACTTACTAACAGCTTGTTCGTGTCGCTTCTCGCTCGTTCGGATAAAGTCATCAATTGAAAGATTGAGTTTTTCTTTTAATCCCAAAAAAGCATTGGCTTTTTCTTGGACAAATTTCTCTACTGGAATTTTCTTTTCTTTTGCTGCTCGAACCGTGCTTAAACTATTTTCATCTGTTCCGGTTAAAAAGAAAACATCCATTTCTTTTTCTCGTTGATAACGAGCCAAAGCATCGGCCTGGACTTTTTCCAAAGCATGCCCTAAGTGTGCTTCAGCGTTAACATAGTCAATCGCTGTTGTAATGTAAATCTTGGATTTTTCTTTCATACCTCAGGCAAAATTTCGTTCTCGGTTTCTTCTGACCGATATTCACCACCCTTTATGTCTAAAACAAACTGATAAATAATTGCGGTCATTGGAATCGCCAAGAAGGCTCCAACCATTCCGAACAATGATCCACCGATTGCTAAGGAAAGCAAGATTAGATAAGGAGGCAATCCGTTCATCTTACGCGTTAAAATTGGCCCCAAAATATAAGATTCTATTGCTTGAAGAATAAATAAAATGGCGAAGGCAAGCAAAGCGGTCATCCAGTTGAATTGCAACCCCACTATCGCCACTCCTAATAAAGTAGCCAAAAGCGAACCAATATAAGGAATAAAATTAGCTACTCCTGCAATCAACGCCAAAATGAAAGCGGCATTAACTCCGAGTAATTGATATGTCAAGAAATAAGCAGCCATTATGAATAAACTGCAAATAATACGAGATCCAAACCAGTATGTAACCTGTCGGCGACTCCGCGTCCAAGCTTTAATCACTTTACTCTGATGTTTGGCTGGAGCTAAAAAAGAAATTACCGATTCAACTCCTTTCTTTTCAAGAGAGATAAATAAGGCCATGAGAAAAACAAAGAAGGTGGTGGCTAATCCACCCATGATTGATCCCAGAGCCTGGACAATTCCACCCGGAGCCTGAGGAATTAATGCTTCTTGAACCCACGAACCAATCCCCTCTATTTCTAGACCCAAGCTTGATAAGAATGGAGAAATTTCTTCAAAATATCCGGGCAATAAAAGAGCCATGTTTCTGATTTCCAAGAAAATTAAAGGAGCGCTTATGTAAAGGACTAATCCGATCAAGCCAAAAACCAAAGAATAAGTAATTACCGCTGAAACCCAATAAGGAATTTTCAAGCGATAAAAGAAAACAATGGCTGATTTCAATAAAATAGCTAGAACGAAAGCAAATATTAAGCTAACCCAGATGTCTCTTAGAACGAGTAATAAGAAAACTAAACCCACAGCAAAAATAATCCGAAAGATTGTTTTCCAAGAAAGATCTAAGTTGTAAATAATGTTTTCCATATTGGATCTGAATACTTACTTTTATTTTACGCTATTTTTAATATTTTTTTAAACTGCCCAGCGCGACTCGGTCCGATCAATGCTAAATTTAATTTCTGATCACAGAAAATACTTTGAGCTATCTGACGCACTTGTTCAGCCGTGACTTGATCTAATTGACGGCAAGCATCTTCTGGGGAAATAGACGGTATTCCTAAAATTTCAAATTGGGCATAATAGCTAGCCAGATTCTCGGGTCTTTCTAATGACAACCTCAATGTTCCTTTAAGATATTCTTTTGCTTTTTTTAATTCAGCTGATGGAACCAATTCTTTTTTAATTCTACTATATTCAGCTAAAACCATGCTAATAGCTTGATCAATCCGAGCATTATCAACTCCCGCCTGAGTAACCACAAATCCTACTTGCTTCATTGTTTCGGCATAAGTGCGAACATAATAAGCTAAGCTATTTTGTTCTCGAATCAAAGAAAATAATCGGGAACTCATGTTTCCACCCAAAATAGTAGCCAGAATTGCTTGAGGAAATCTCTCGGCTTGTTGCAGCGAATAGCCCCTTGCTCCCAAACAAAAATGAGTTTGATCAGTTTTCTTGTAATGAGCTAAAATACCTGGAGTCTTCTGTTTCTCGGAAACCCTAAGCATATCACCTTTTTTCTGCCCTAACCCAATATCAGCAAAAGCCCGATTTATTTTTCGCGTTAAATCAGCCGAAGGTTGAATTCGTCCCGATAAAACAATGACTGTGTTCTGAGCATGATAGTGTTTCTGGCGATAATTTGCCAGGCTTTCATGATTCATCGAACGGATCGAAGATTTCGTTCCGATAATCCCACAACCCAAGGGATGATCACCATAAAGCAATTGATACCAAAGCTCATCAACATAATGCATCGGCATATCCAAATACATATTCAATTCTTCCAAGATCACTTTCTTCTCGCGTTTAACATCGGCTTCGGCTAGATTAGCTCGCAAATAAATGTCACTTAACCAATCTAATGCTAAATCAAAATGACGAGCGTCTACCTTGGCATAATAACCAGTATGCTCTCGGCCAGTGAAAGCATTCATTGACCCACCAATTGAATCAATTGTTTCAGCAATAGCCAAAGGAGTCGGTCTCTTGGGAGTGCCTTTGAACATTAAGTGTTCCAAAAAATGAGAAACCCCAGCTATCTGTTTTGGCTCGTAGCCAGAACCCACTCCGGCAAAAGCAAACAAGACCACTGATTGAGCTCCGGCTTGAGGGACTGTAATAACTGTTAATCCGTTTTTTAGTTTTTGACGATAAACCTTCATTTAATTTTTGTTCAAAAATTGATTAATATGTTTTTCAAGCTGATTAATTTCTACTCGAATCTGATTCATTGAAATTATGTCTCGAACGGTAACATCGTTTTTCTCTAAGCTATCAAAATCAATTGTTAGCGCTAAAGGCGTTCCAATTTCATCATGACGACGATAACGTCGACCAATCGAACCAGTTTCGTCATACTGACATCGGAATGCATGATTTAATAATTGAAAAACCTCTCTCGCTTTTTTAATTAATTCTTCTTTCTTCATCAAGGGGAAGACGGCTATCTGAACAGGAGCAAGTTTGGGCGATAATTGCAAGACCGTCTCATCTAGACGCTCACTTTCATCATTCCGACCACCGCTTATTTGTTGATAAGCATCGCAAATAAAAGCGAACATTAATCGACCCACGCCAGCTGAAGTTTCAATAACATGGGCATGGATCGGTTCGGGATGTTCGGCATCACGATAACTTAAATCTCGCCCACTATGCTGGCTGTGATTTTTTAAATCAAAATCACCTCGATTATGAATTCCCTCTATCTCGTGCCAACCAAAAGGAAAGTGATAATCGACATCTACCGCTCTTCGAGCATAATGAGCCAGCTCTTCTTTTGGTACTTCTCGGAAGCGTAAATTTTCTTTTTTCATTCCTAAACTTAAGTACCATTGCCAACGCCTTTCTTTCCAGTATTCAAACCATTGCTCGGCTTCTTCTTCGCGCGTAAACCATTCCATTTCCATCTGTTCGAATTCCCTTTGGCGATAAAGAAAATTCTTAGGATTTATTTCATTTCGAAAAGACTTTCCGATCTGGGCAATTCCAAAAGGCAATTTCATCCTCATTGAATCAGCTACTAATCGAAAATCCAAGAAAATGCTCTGACACGTTTCGGGACGAAGATAAGCCTGGTTGTGAGTATCTTCGACTGGCCCGATGAAGGTTTTCATCATCAAATTATAGCTTCTAGGTTCAGTGATGGCTCCACCACAATCAGGACATTTTCCTTTTTCAATTTCTTCCGCCTTGAAACGATGATGACATTGATGACATTCAACCAAAGAATCGGCAAAGCCGCTTCCGAGGTGACCCGATGCTTGCCAAGTTTTAGGATTTAGAATAATTGCTCCGTCAACTTCAACGACCGAATCGTGACTACGAACAACGTCTTGGCGCCAAAGATTCTTGATATTATTGGCCATCTCAAAACCAAGGGGGCCATAATCATAACTGGCTCCGAATCCACCATAAATTTCGGAAGAAGGATAGACGAATCCTCTTCTTTTTAGCAAGGAAATTATGTCTTTCATTGTTTTATCTTCAGCCATGTTAAAATAAATCAATTAAACGGACTTTCTTCGAGCATTTCGCTTAAACTATAAACTTCTGAACTTTCAAAAGAAATAACTTGTTCTGTCCAAAGATCTCGTCCCTGCCCTTCACT
Organism: uncultured Candidatus Saccharibacteria bacterium; assembly: GCA_964477715.1. Classification (GTDB taxonomy): domain Bacteria; phylum Patescibacteriota; class Minisyncoccia; order Minisyncoccales; family UBA1441; genus CAYZEC01. The sequence continues at coordinate 10,721 of CAYZEC010000012.1, forward strand.
TGATCCAATAAATGGATTCTCTAAATCTTGAACCGTGCTTGGATTAACTGCTAATTGAAAGGCCAAAACTGCTTTTTGCCCGGGTTCAAGTTGCCCAACGTCCCAGACTAAACGGTTCTCGGCCGGATAAAAATTAATTCTTTCTCTTTCTTCTTCAGGAAAAAGAGAATCGGCAAACATTGATCCTTGAGGCAGATCAGTCGCGATCCAAATATCATCTACTGTATTGTAGCTGTTAGTTAATTCCCAAAAAACAGTATAACGAGTAGTTTCTTCCAACATAAAAGGAATTGGTCCAATATCGTCGAAAAATTCATTATCAGCATAAACCTTTTGAACTAATTCCAATTGAGAATTAATCTTGGTTGAAAATACCTGACGAATTGAACCAATTTCTAACTCTAAATCAATTTGAGGGCTTAGACTGCGAATTGGCCAATCTTGTTTCAGGTCAACCCAAAAATCAACCACTCCTTCCTCGTCTCGATCTAAAAATCTTAACTCGGGAACGACCCGCCAATCCCAGAGAATGGCATTATGCCCTGGCTGATAAGTTGCTTGAGTTGCTCGGACAGTTTCTAAATCAAAATAATCGCCCTTCAAAGAAGCAGTTAAGAATTGACTTTCTAATGGTCTTTCAGTTGTGTTTCGAAAATAAATTTGATAATGGAGAGAGTCCCCAGGGCTAGCAATATAATCAAAGGAGTTATTCGTTTGCAGAGACAAAAGAATCGGGGCATCTGCTATTTCTATTTTTCGACTAATTCTTTTTAAGGGAGCAAACCCCTGTTCCGTCCAAACTCCTAGCTGAGCAGTTAAAACTATTTCTGGGACACTATCGCTAGCTCGGCCAGTTAAACGGATCCGCCCACCATCCTGAGAAATAAGAAAGGGGATTTCCCATTCGCCCGGTTCGTTCGTCGCCGGAGTACTTTCAATCAATTCAAAACCTCGAGTAGCAGATAATCTGATTCCCATGTTTTCAATCGTTTCATCTAAAGATGAAAAATAATTCAAAGAAAATTGAAATTCTTTGTCAGGAGAAACGGCCTGGGGTAAACTTAAATCTAAGGTTAACGGAACAGAAGAAATAACTGTTGTGGCTGAAGTTTCAGCATTATAATAAACCCTTAAACCCGGAACTTGATAATCAATTTGGGCCTTAGCTGTTAAAATCTCATCTTCTTGCCCAAAAACCTTAGCTTGAAAAGTAAATTGTTGTTCTTGCCCAGGATAAATATCTTGTTCTAATTTTTGACGAACAATATTTTCAGCTGGGTCAATTGGTCGAGCATAGCGTGGAAATTCAAAAAGTAGTTCAGCATTTGACAAGGTAAAGTTGCCCTGATTTTTAACCCTCAAGGTATATTCAATTGGTCTTCCGACCACTACTGTTTCGGGTGCGATCAATTCCAAAAAAATATCACTACGCGAAGATACGTTTCGCTGATTCAACCACCAGGCTAAAATCAACAAAACAGCCAGAGCAATCAAAAGGCAAATTAAGATTATTTTCTTTAATTTAGGCATAGAAAAACTAGATAAATCAATCCGTATTATAACTTAAAAACGAGACAATGCCTAATCTTCATCAATATTAGATTTCACGAAAATAAGGCGGATTCATTTAGGCGTTGTCTTCCCTGAACAGATTTTAAGAAAAATTCAGTTATATTGGCCAAGTTTTCTTGATCGCTTTTATCGGTCTTAATTCGCCCTAATAAATTTTTATCTTTTTCGGCAATAAGTCTTAAAATCTTAATCGTATTTAATGATATTTCCTCGCTGAAATCTTCTTGTTTTAGACATCCGGGACAAACAATTCCATCTTCAGCCATAACATAACCAGCTGTTGTAAAAATAGAACCACATCGGGCGCAATGATTTAAATCAACCTGATAACCCAGGGTTGCTAACAGAGTCCAAAGGAAATAATAGTAAAGACGCTGATAATGATTATTAATTTGGTTTAAAGCATGCAAAGCGCCCAAAGATAAAAGCCAGGTTTTATGATCAACCATCCTCCAGGGCATCAAAGCTTCGACCTCTTTCATCATCTTTTGAGCTATTAAAAACTTTTTCCAATCTCGGCTAAAATTAACAAAACAAAATTGTTCCTTAGCCGCTGTAATAATAGGGTAGCTGCGCCCAGAAACTAATTCTACTTCGCTCCAATTATAGAGATTCAAACCAGATCTTAATTTGGAAAGAGGTTTTCTCGCTCCTCGAGCAACCGCTTGAATTTTACCCAATTGATCGGTAAGCAAAATCAATTTTCGATCAGTCTCACCACGATCTTCATGCCCCAAGATCAATGCCTCAACTCGTTCCTTTAAAAACATATTAATCTTTAATGGCCAGCCAAACTTCTTGATCGCCTAAATTGATTTTCTCTAATTCAATTAGAGAATCATCTATTAAACGTTTTATTTCTTTAGCCCTATTTTCCTGATGGAATGAAGAAAGGTTCTTTTCAATCAATGCCGCTATCTCGTCTGTTGCTCGATAATAAATTATTATTTGGTCTTGAGGTGTTAACTCTGACTTCTTGCGCATTGTTTGGATTGATCGAATGATTTCGCGAATCCAACCTTCCTGCCTCAACTCTGGTGTTAATTCAGAATTAAGACTGATTGATAAATCGTTCTCTTCGGAACTTACCCAGTTCTCCGATTCTGGTAATGTTTCAATAAAATCAATCTTTTTAACATTTATTTCCTCGGCAATCAATTCAACCAGCGGGTCGCTCAAAGCTTGTCCTTTTACTCTTAATTCAGCCAGCGGTTGACGAACTTTACACCCCATCTTAGCTCTAATTTGCAGAGCCAAGCGAACAATTGCCCTCGCCCTCGACATCCCTTGTTCTAGTTCTTGATCAATTAAACTATCTTGCACTTGAAAATAATCCATTAGATGAACCGACTCAGGTTGATCATCGTCTTTAAGTAATCGATATATTTTTTCGGTAGCAAAAGGAATAAATGGAGCCATTAAACGACTGGTTTCCAACAAAACCATTTTTAGCACCGCCGCTGCAACTACTGTTTCAGAATTATGATTTTGTAATCGAGCGCGTGATCGACGAATATACCAATTCGAAAGATCGTCAATAAAATCAAAGAATAATCGGGCGGCGCGATCAACTTGATATTGCTCCATCTCATCTATCGCTGTTTTTCCCACTTGATGAAGTCGAGAAATTATCCAACGATCAAGCACATTATCGCTTACTATTTTTTCTTCCAAATATTTTTCTTTTGGAGCATAAGTTGAATAGAATTGAACACAATTATCTAAAGTACCAATTATTTTCCGAGCAATTTCACCAATCTTTTCTTGTGAAATAACATAGTTTCCGCCCAAAGAAGCACGAGTCAAGAAATAAAATCTTAGAGCATCGGCACCATAGCGATCAATTACTTCACTTGGAGGAGTATAGTTGGCCAAATGCTTTGATAATTTTTCACCACTCTCGGTTAAAATCAAACCATGGGCAATAGCATTTTTGAAAGCTGGTTTGTTTTTACCCAAACCAATATCTTTCAGGGTTAAAGCCGTTGCCAAAACATGTAAAGTGTAAAACCAGCCACGTGTTTGCTCTAATGCTTCTGTAATAAAATCAGCTGGAAAAGAATTTTTCGTTTCCTCTTTGTTTTCAAATGGAAAATGATTTTGAGCATAAGGCATTGCTCCCGATTCATACCAACAATCAAAAACTTCTTCCACTCTTTTCATCTTTTGCCCGTTCTTTGAATAAAAAACGACTTGATCGATATAAGGACGATGAAAATCCATTCGGCCCTCTTCATTGATAGGCATCGCAGCAAATTTCATCTCTCTAACTTCCGCCAAAGACAGCCCTAGTTCTGATCGACGATCCGCATGTTCTTGATCGGTTAATCCCTGGCAAGCTGATTGCAACGCTCGCAATGTTCCACGATGGCTAATTAATAAAATATTCTTCCCTTGAACTGTTTGATCTTGTTTTTTAACAAAATCATAAACCCTCTTTTTTAAAGCTAAACCCGTTTCGCCTCCTTCGGGTGAGTGAGTTAAATATTCTATGGGTGAATTAAAGTTTTGGCGATAAATTTCACTTTTTTGCTCATTGGCTATCCCAAATCTTCTTTCGCCCAACCCAGAAAAAAACTCTGGTTTTATCCCCAATTCTCGTCCAACAATTTCAGCCGTTTCCCGAGTTCGACAAGTTGGCGAAGCCCAAATAGTATCAATCTTCAGTTTTTTTAATTCTGATATTGAAGCTAAAACTTCTTGCCGTCCTTTATCTGTTAGAGGATATCCCTCCTCGCTATCAGATAAAATCTTATTAACATTATTCTCAGCCTCACCATGGCGCATTAACCAATAGTGGTTATCGCTAAATTTTTGATCGATCAAATCGGCACGCGAACCGATAACCGTAATTTCGCCTTGATCAGACATCCAAATGGGCAAGGGAGCGCCCCAGTAACGATTGCGGGAAACAGCCCAATCTCGAGCTCCTTCCAACCACTTCCCAAAACGACCCTTTTTTAAATGATCCGGCGTCCAATTAATTTGTTCATTATTGGCAATTAGCTGATCTTTGAATTTTTCAACTGCGATATACCAACTCGTTATCGGATAATAAATTAATCTTTCGTCACAGCGCCAACAAAAAGGATAACTGTGTTGAATCTTCATTTTTTGATAAAGAAGATTTTTCTCCTCTAAATCATTTAAAACATCAACGTCCGCCTGCCAAACTAATTTTCCTTGACCGGGCAAATTATGACCAGAGATCATTTTCCCTTCCAAGTCGACAGTTATCTTTAAAGGAAGGTCTTGTTCCTTCGCCACCTCCATATCTTCTAACCCAAAAGCGGCCAAATGAACCAATCCTGTACCTTCTTCCAAAGAAACAAAATTAGCTGAAACAACTTGATAGTCTCGGCCATTACTTGGCTCCATAGAATAAATAGGTTGATACTTTTGAGCGAGCAAAGAGCGACCTGGAAAACTTTCTATTTCCTCGTATTCTCCAACTAAAACTGATTTTCTTTCAGCAGCTAAGATTAAAAAGTCCTGACCTTGTCTTACTTTAATGTATTCTGCCTCTGGATTAATGGCTAAAGCGAAATTAGCCGGCAAAGTCCAAGGAGTTGTTGTCCAGACCAAAAAGAAAGTATTTTTATCAATCGGAAACTTAACAAAAACAGATGTGTCTTCAATGTCGCGATAGGCCCCTGGTTGATTTAGCTCAAAATTAGACAATGGAGTTCCGCAACGAGGACAATAAGGGCTAGTCCGGTAATCTTGATAAACTAATCCTTGTTCATGTAAATATTTAAAAATCCACCAGATGCTTTCTGTGTATAAAGGATCCATGGTGGTGTAATAATTGTCATAATCCGCCCAGCGCCCCAGTCTTTCTAAAACTTTGGTAAATTCGGGAAGACATCGAAAAACTAATTGACTACATGTTCGATTGAATTTATCAATACCCAGTTTTTCGATATCAGCTTTGTTTTTTTGATTTAATTCTTTTTCAGCTAAATTCTCCAATGGTAAACCATGACAATCCCAACCAACTCGACGAGGAACGTAATCACCCCGCATAGTGCGATAGCGCAAAACAACATCCTTGATAGTCGAAGGAAGTAAATTACCATAATGGGGTTGGCCAGTCGCGAAGGGTGGCCCATCGTAGAAAGAAAAAAGTGGCGCATTCTGACGTTGCTCAATGCTTTTTTGGAATATATTTTGAGATTGCCAAAAATCTAAAACTTCTTTTTCTGATTGGACAATCGGATTTTCTTGATTTGAATCTTTCATTACATTTGGTCAGGCGCGTTAATGCCCATAAGCGACAAAACTTCTTTTAACAATTTTTTAACTGAAGCCAATAATAATAAACGAGCTTGTTGTAATTGATCACTTGCTCCGACAACTGGACAATCTCGATAAAATTGATGAAACGCTGATGCTAGATTATAAGCATATTGTGGCAATTTGTGAACCTCATAATTTTGATCAATGGTCGAAATGATCTCAGGATATTGTAATATTTTGGCAATTAAATTCAATTCGCTTGGATGGTTAAAAACAAAACCATTTGGCCAAGTTATTTTATTTTCCTGAAAATCAGCTTTGCTCAAAATGCTTTGAATTCGGGCATGTGCATATTGAATATAATAAACTGGATTCTCGGCTGATTTTTTAATAGCTAAATCAAGATCAAAATTAAGATGAGAATTAAGACTTCGATCTAAAAAGAAGTAGCGCGTAGCGTCTAACCCGACTTCTTCGACCAATTCCATAATCGTGACATACTCTCCTCGTCTTTTTGAAATAGTTAACTCCTGACCATTTTTGATGATCTTAACCCATTGAGCGATTAAAACCTCCAGCTTTCCGGATTCGTAACCAAGAGCCTTTAACCCATCGATTAATGGTTGAATATGGCCTTGATGGTCAGCCCCCCAAATATTAATCATTAAATCAAACCCTCTTTTAAATTTATTTTGATGATAGGCCAAGTCAGCCATTAAATAAGTCATCTCTCCTGTCGCTTTAACAAGCACCCTGTCTTTTTCATCCCCGAAGAGAGTTGTTTTCAACCAGATTGCCCCTTCTTTCTCTTCAGTTAATTTCCTTTTTTCGAGCTCAATCAAAGTCTGGTCAACTGCTTTTTCTCGATAAAGATCTTGTTCGGAAAACCAAACATCAAATATTATCCCAATCTTATTTAGATCGGGCTTAATCATCGTGTCTAAAATGTGATTAGCCGCTAGACGCCCAGCCTCCACTGGATTGTCAGCTTTTATCTGTTGACGCAACTCATTGATATAATCACCTTGGTAAGAAGATTCTGGATAACCTAAAATAGATTCTCCTAGGCGCTGAACTTGATATCCGGCATCATTAACATAGTACTCCTTGGTCACATCATGCCCCGCTCGGCGCATAACATTTCCTAGCACATCTCCAAAAAAACCACCTCGCCCATTACCCAAGGTTAATGGACCAGTTGGATTAGCGGAAACAAATTCTATTTGAACTTTTCTAGGATGATCTGATAAAACCACCTCATCTAATCTTTGGCTCATCCATTGCCATTCTTGGCAAAGAAAATTCGGCTCTAAAAAGAAATTAATAAAACCTGGACGAGCTACTTCTGTCCGAAAATCTTTATTTAATAAACAACTTAGATCCTGTGCTAGTTTAATCGGATCTTGATTTATTTCTTTAGCCATGATCATGGCAATATTTGTTGCATAATGACCATGTTCTGATTTTTCCGGAACATAAACCTGCCAACTTTCGTTCGTCGGCCAATCTAACTCTTTGCTAGCTTCGTAAATCTTAACTGCAATTTTTTGAGCGGTTGATTTTTCCATAACTCTTAATTTTAGCACTTGCAGAGATAACTGCCAAAAAATAAAAAGAATCCTCCTGTCCCTAAGCCCTCGGCTTCGAGACAGGAGGAAGACCCATATTTCCATCGAATATCTTACAGTATTCGAAATCTTTTCGAAAACTCACTTCGGAAGAGTAACCCCTGCTTGATTCTGATAACCACCCCCCGCTTCTTTCTCGGAATAAGTCCTTGTTGGACGCATCCCCCGAAAGAAGATTACTTGGGCAATTCCTTGATCGACATGAAGCCGGATGGGAAGAGGAGACACGTTAGCCAGTTCGATCGTCAGAATTCCTCGCCAACCAGGCTCTAGTGGTGTGACATTTACGAGCAGTCCACATCGAGCATAAGAACTCTTGCCGAAGCAGACTCCACAGATGTCGTCTGGCATTCGAAAGAATTCAACTGATTCAGCCAGGACTTGAGAGCCTGGCGAAAGTTCAAAAGCCCGATCCTCATAAACTTCACGAAAATGATGCTTCGGAAAGTCTATTGGATCGAGGACAATATTCATTCCGCCTAACGGAACCAGGAAACTGCTTCCCAGTCGCAGATCATAACCAAAACTGCCTAGACCGTAAGATGGGTGACCGGATTGAATTCCAACAAATGGCGAAAGCATCGGTGATTCAACTTTTTCCGAAAGAGCCCGAATCTCAGAATCGTTTATAATTCCAAACATTATGCCTCCTTATCTGACAGCAATTCTGGATGCATCGCTTGTTGAAGAATCTCCGAGACGAAAACTGGCCACTCAGGTAGTCGATGTTCACGTCTTTGACGGATTATTCTCTGTAGTGACATGTAGTTCAGGCAGACAATCCGTCGTTGCAGAAATGATTCTGGAAGATCTTGCTTTGCCCTCTGCCACTCTCCGTTTCTGATCAACTGATTCAGATGACGCAGATGCTCGTCCGGAATGGGATGCGCAAAATCTCTTTGCATGAGAAGGCGCTTCGATCCAGTATGCATCGTTGATTCGCTTTGCTTGGTTACCCCTACGCGATATGTGTCAAACTGCTGCCAGAAGTAGCGCGGCGCTCTGATATCGAGCCAGACAACAATCGATTCAAGGAACTTGTTATGCCCATCACCTTTGAAGCATAGACGACGAGCAACTTGTTCCATTCTCTGGGGATCTTGCCCATACGATAGTGCAAGCCCTGAAAGGGCCACTTCGTAGCCACGTTCTTCGATAATCTGAACCCGCAGCATAGTTCCTCCTTGCTTGGCCTAGTTTCTTCCGATTAAGACAAATTTACAGAAACCATAATCGTCTCCAGAAATTTGTCTCCTTTCATTTTCGAGAACTAACTTATTAAATTATCGTCTATGTTAGTCAAAAAATCTAGGGTCGATATTCTTAAA
>CAYZEC010000013.1:0-14729 GCA_964477715.1 uncultured Candidatus Saccharibacteria bacterium
AAATATATTTAGTTTAAAAGAGTTAGGGTTTATTCGAATAAAAAATTTGATCTTTCAAATGCTCGGGGGCAGGGATTCGAACCCCGATTACTAGGGCCAGAACCTAGTGTCCTGCCATTAGACGACCCCCGAATAATAATGATTCTAGCAGTTTAATTTATGTTTTTAAATGGCGATGAACTGCCAAGGTTGTTGAAAACCATCCCAAAAATAATCCTGTTGCCAATTGAAGCCCAGTTAGATAGATAATGTTTCTGATCAGATAATTCCAAAGATAAAATCCTGGAACTAATGTCTCTAATTGAGGCGACAGAATATAGGCCAAGAGAAAAACAATTATTCCAGTTAAAATTGCAGCTATTAATCCGCCAATCAATCCTTGGATAATAAATGGTGCTCGAATAAACCATGATGATGCTCCAACTAATTTCATTGTTTCAATTTCCCAACGAGAAGCATAAATTGACACCCTGATTGCACTAAAAGCAATTAAGATTAATAAAAACACTAGGAATAAAGAAACTATGACCCCTAGTAGGCGAGCTTTATTGGTTACCTCAAAAACTCGATCAATTAAATTTTCCCGATGATGATAATCAACTTTATTTAACAAAGAAGAATGATTTTCAACCAGATAATTAGAAATTTCTCCATAGCGTTCGGGCCGACTAACCACAATATCAAGAGATGCTAGAAAGGGATTCTCTCCAACTTGGTCTAATGCTCTTTGGTAAAGAGCGTCTCCCTGATAACGATCCATAAAATGACTCAAAGCTTCTTCGGCCGAGACAATCTTAACTTCATAAATATCATCTTTGAAATTAAGCAATAATTCTTCCCGGACTTCTGATATATCGGCTAAATCAACCCCCCTTTGAAAATAGGCGGCGATGCTAACTTGTTGGCTTACCTGATCAATGACCGCTCCTGACAACCCTTTTAACAAGAAAATTGAACTAACTAAAAAAATAACAGCTGCAATAACTAAAACAATAATCCAGCTTGATTCTTTGCTCCGACGAAAATTAATCCAACCGAATTTTAAAACTCTTTTAGTAGAAATTGAATCAACCATAATTAAAAGACAAAATTGCGACTATTATTATCATCACGAATAATTTTCCCATCATGCAAAGCCACCACTCGACCCTCTGTCTGAGCAATTACATCTCGATCATGAGTTGCAACCACGATAGTCGTGCCCATCTGATGTATTTTTTTAAGCAACTCAACAATATCCCATGTATTGTAAGGATCAAGATTTCCGCTTGGCTCATCAGCAATAATGACTTCTGGTTGATGGATTAATGATCGGGCGATAGCCAGCCTTTGTTTTTCCCCGCCTGAAAGCTGATGAGGGAAACATTCAGATTTATCACCCAGTCCAACAATACTAAGCGCTCGAGGAACATCGCGTTCAATCTCATCATCAGTTGCCCCAATAACACTTAAGATATAGGCGACATTATCATAAACAGTTTGTTGTGGCAATAACTTATAATCTTGATAAACGATTCCTATGCTTTGCCTTAACTGACAAACCTCTTTTGGCCTCATTGAGATAACAGATTGTTTTTTAAAATAAACTTGACCGGCGGTTGGAAGCTCTTCCCGTACGATTAATTTAATGAGCGTTGTTTTCCCTGAACCAGATTTCCCGACAATCGTTAAAAATTCACCCTCTCCTATTTCTAAATTAATATTATTCAATGCCAAACAATCGTTGGCATAACGCTTACTAACTTGGTCAAATTTAATCATTATTTAATTTGATTTCAGCTTTAATAAATTCATCCAGCTCACCCTCTAAAACAGCTAACACATTCGATGTTTCTATTTCCGTTCGATAATCTTTGATCAATTGATACGGCTGTAAGATATAAGAACGAATTTGCTTTCCCCAGGCAGCACTCTTAATTCCACTTTTTAGCGAAGCCATTTTCTCGCTTTCTTCTTCCTTTTTTCTTTGATAAAGCTTGGCCTCTAAAATCTTCATAGCCATTTCTCGATTAGCCCCCTGCGATCTCCCCGCCTGACAAGCTACTTGAATTTTAGTTGGAAGATGAGTGATCCTAATAGCGGATTCAGTTTTATTGACGTATTGACCGCCAGGACCTGAAGCGCGATAGGTATCGACCCTCAAATCAGCTGGATTGATTTCGATTTGTTCACTTTTAGGTAATATCGGCAAGACTTCAACCAAGGCAAAAGATGTATGCCTTAATTGTTGATCCGAAAAAGGAGAAATTCTTACCAAGCGATGAACCCCTCCCTCGCCTTTAAGATACCCGAAAGCATAACGACCCTGAATTTCTATTACTATTTTCTTTAAACCAATCCTTCCGTCAGGTCCACCAGGCTCACCGAAAGATTGATCTAAAACTGATGTTTTCCATCCTTGATTTTCAGAATATCGCTGATACATTCTGGTTAACATAGCTACCCAATCTTCAGCCTCTCGGCCACCAGCTCCGGAAGAAATTTCCAAGACTGCTCCACCACGATCATAGTTTTTGTTTAAAAAGAGCTTTATTTCTTGCTGATCAATTTCCTGATTAAGCTCATCAGCTTGCATTTCGATCACCCTCTTCATCTCATCATCTTGCTCAGTTAATCCGGCTAGCTCAGCCAAATCATCTGCTTTTTTCATTAAACTGGCGATATCATTAACCTCTTCTTCTTTTTCTGACAACTCTTTACTAATTCGAACAGCTCTCTCCTGATCATCCCAGAAATCTATTTTTTCTGTTTCGGCTTTTATTTTTACAACCTCATCTTTTTTCTTGGCCCAGTCAAAGACAGTCCATCACTTGATGGACCCTATCTTGTAATTCATTTATTTTTATTTCTAAAGGTGTCATAAATATGAGCCGAGAGCGGGAGTTGAACCCGCGACCTAACGCTTACGAAGCGCTCGCTCTGCCTCTGAGCTATCTCGGCAATCAAGCTCGATAAGTGAATTTTATTCGCGCCTCTTAATTTCTTAAAATGATCTTTTTGGAGCGGCAGACGGGAGTTGAACCCGCGACCTTCTGCTTGGGAAGCAGACGTTCTGCCACTGAACTACTGCCGCTTAAAAAAACCCAATAATTTTGTTTTTTAATTTTGTCCAAAAACCAACAGCTTGCTCCGCTTCTTCTTCTGTTTTCGAATTAATTTCGAAAACAATTACTTGCTCTCCTGGCTTTTTTAAATTAAGTCGTTCATGAGCAACTTGCTCCAAAAAAATATGTTGATCGGCCATCTCCATTTGTCGCTCAAGCTGATCTTTCTCGGCTTTTAAATTCTCTACTTCGTCATATAAGCCTTCTACTCGATCAGCATAATCATTACGATATCGAGCAAGCCCTATATTGCGATAAATAAAAAATAATACCAAAAGCAATATTAAGACCAGAACAATCCATTGCCAAGATTCTCTTTTCTTTCTTTTGTGAGCCGGTTGCCAATAACCAACCATGTTATTTATTATAGACTAACTAATTAACTCTTCAACATTTTTAAGAATATATCTGGTGTCAAATTGACTCTCCCGGTAGCAGCCAGTCTTTTCTTTCCTTCACGCTGTTTGACTAAAAGCTTTTTTTTGCGACTCCAATCGCCCCCATAGAGCGGTGCTGTCACATTCTTTTTCCGAGCAGCTATTGTTTGCCGAGCGATTATTTTGTTTCCTACCTTACCTTGGATGATCACCGCAAATTGTTGACTTGGTAAAATCTCTTTTAAGCGATCAACCGTCTGGCGCGCTTCTCGGTAAGCATCCTTGCTTGCAATTATCCGCGACAAGCTTTCTTTCATTTCACCAGCAATTAAGATCTCCAATTTAGTTAAATCAGCCTGACGATAATTTATCGATTTATAACTAGCAGAAGCATGGCCTTCTGTTGTGCTTTTTAATAAATCATTAAAGCCAGCCATTACCCGTCTTAAAGGAGCTTGATAAATTAAAACGAAGCGATCACTTTGCAGATATCTTTGCTCGCAAAACACACCCTCCATCTGACTCAATACTTCCATTGATTCCCCTAGCCACTGACTTGGCACAACCACTTTTAGCTCAACCCAAGGTTCTTCTACCTTTTCTATCCTTGAAGAATCCGGCCAGTCAGAAGCTGAGTTAATAGTTCTTGCTTCTTGCCCCGTTTGTTTAATCCGATAATTAACCATGGGAGATGTAATTACTAGCTCTAAACCAAATTCTTCTTCTAGGCGACGCGCTGTAATTTCTGCATGCAATAAACCTAAAAATCCAACCCTAAAACCTTTCCCCAGTCCTTCTCGTTTTTCTAATTCAAAAAACAAGGCCGGATCATTTAATTTTAATTTTTCCAAAGAAGATTTAAGTGATAAAAAACCTTTTTCATCTTGAGTATATAATCCGTTAAAAACCATTGGCTGTATTTCTTGATAGCCAGCCAGGGCTTGAACTGGATAATTTTCGAGCGTGACAGTATCTCCTACTCGGATCAAGCCCGATTCTTTCAACCCGGTTGCGATATAGCCAATCTCTCCTTCTTCTAAAGAAACAGATGGCACCAAATCCGGCTTGAATAGTCCAACTTGCTTAACTTCTCCCTTCGCCCCAGTTGCCTTGAAAACAAACCTATCTCCTGCCTTAACGGATCCCCCAAACACCCTTAAATAAGCAATGACTCCTTGAAAAGGATCATAATGTGAATCAAAAACTAATCCGCAAAAATTAGGATTTGTTTTCTGAGGAGGCGGAACCTCTTGAATAATTCGAGCCAAGAGCTCTTCTATGCCCGTTCCCTTTTTAGCCGATATTAAAGAAACTTGATCCAGCGACAAATCAGTGATAGCTGCTACTTCTTGCCGCGATTTATCAACTTCTGCTTGAGGTAAGTCTATTTTATTTATCGCAGGAATAATAACTAATCCCTGCTCTTGAGCCATTCGTAGATTTGCTAATGTTTGAGCCTGTATTCCCTGAGAGGCATCAACTAATAAAATCGCTCCCTCTACTGCTGCTAAAGCGCGCGAGACTTCATAACTGAAATCAACGTGTCCCGGAGTATCAATTAAGTTCAAATACCATGATTCATTCGCCCATTCATATTCCATAGAAACTGGGTGCATCTTTATTGTAATACCCTTTTCTTGCTCAAGACTCATGCGATCGAGAAATTGATCCCTCATCTTGCTTTTTGAAATAGTCCCGGTCAACTCTAAAAAACGATCAGCCAAGGTAGACTTACCATGATCAACATGGCTAATGATAACAAAGTTTCTAATTGCTTTAAGCATTATTTTCTAAATTTATGACTTAGCGCTCCAACCATTTCTGTTAATTCCTTACGATTTAATTTAAAACTAGCCACGACATAGCTTATCAACCCCATCGAAAGAGCAGCCACTAATTGTAATAAAACCCCGACTGTTCTTTCCATATCAACCCAATCAGCCACGTAATATAAAGTAGTATAAACGAAAAAAGCCATAATCAAAGAAGCTGCCAAAGTTCTTAAGAAGGAAAAAGAAATATTTTTTAAAAATGATTCTTTCCAGCGTCGACATAATATCAACAAGAGTATTGCCAATTGAAAAATATTGGAAAGAGAAAAAGCTAATGGCAATGCAATCACTCGAATATCTGGAATATTTTGTAATCTTAACAAAGAACTAATATTTTCTTGGAACCAGCCAGCTTGCCCTAAAAGATAAAGGAAAGAAAAAATAAATAAAACATTAAGGATAACGGACGCAAATACTACCCAAGCTGGTGTTTTATTATCTTGCATTGCACTAAAGGTACGCGAAACCAAAGTGACTAGAGCCTGAGCAAAAACCCCAAGGCAGAATAATCCAAGGCAGGCAGCTGTTAATCGCGTGTCTTCCCAGGAAAACTTACCTGTTCCCAAAACCAATCTAACTAATTGAGCGCGTAAAATCATAAAAATAAAACTAGCTGGAATAATCAGAAAAACAATTTGCTTAAAACTTTTTATAAAACTTTGAACAAATTTCTTTTTATCTTTCCGAGCAAAAGACAAGCTCATCGCCGGGAAAATAGCCGTAGTAAAAGAAACTCCAATCAGTCGAGTTAAGGATTGACTAAAGTCACCAGCCAAACTATAAACAGAAACACTGCCAATAGCCAAGAAAGATGCAACTGCTGTAATAACTAGCAAATTAGCCTGATTCAACGCAACGGCCAGAGAACGAGGAAGGGCTAACGCCGTTAATCTCTTCAGCCCTTTGTGCTTCCAAGAAAAAGCCGGAGGATGCCCCCATCTTAAAAAGAAAAAAGACGGTAATTGAATAAATAAATGCAATAAGGCCCCCAACACCATTCCCCAGGCAAGCCCCGCTAATCCCAGCCAAGGGACCAAAAACAATATTCCTAATATAATTCCAATGTTATGAAAAATAGGAGCCAAAGAACTTATTAAGAAACGATCGAAGCATTGTAAAATACCGGAAATAATTGTGCTTAATCCTAGTAGGATCGGAGAAATTAGCATTATTCTCATAAGCCAAGCTATCTCCTGTTGAACAGACGCTTGAAATCCAGGAGCAATAATCATTATTACTTGCGGAGCAAAGACAATTAAAATTGAAGAAAGCAGGGCTAAGAATAAGGGAACTTGATTCAAAACTGCTGATAAGAAAAGCCAACCCTCTTTTTCTGATTTTTGGCCATATTGACGAAAAAGCGGGACAACCGCTACCGAGATAGCCCCCATGATTAAAACAGCTGCAATAAAATCAGGAATACGTAAGGCCGTAAAATAAATATCCCTCTCTATCGGTAAAAATCGCCCAGCAATCAATCGATTGCGCAATAAACCAAAGAGGGAGCTGAATAAACCAGCCAAAGCCAAAACTAGGCCGGCTGAAGTTGTGTTATTGGTGCGGTGATTCCATATTTTTGAAATCATAGGGATATTTACTTATTCTATCAAAATATTTAAAACAAAAAAGCTTGGCCCGCGATAAGCCGAATTCTGTTTAAACGGTTATCTATCTGGGCCGATTGTTGCCAATCGGCTCAAGCGAGCTACCTGGAGAAATCTCCTTTTTGCTCTTGCACCCGACAAGGATTTAGCCGTTTCACTTCCGACTTTCATCGGAACTCTCCCTAAAAGGGAGCCGTCTCTTTTCAGAGAGCGGCGTCTCTGCTCGCACCTCTATTCAGGCTATAACCCGAACGACGGCCGTTAGCCGCTGTCTTTTTTCCCGTAAACGGGAGGGTGTTCGGACTTTCCTCGTCGCCTAAGCGACGCAACCGTCTCGCGAACCAAGCACCTTTATTATAATGAATCTCTCAGTCTTGTCAATATTTAGAAAAGTTTCCTTGCCTCTTGATCTAATGATTCATTGACCAACCTGTCGGCTTCTACGTTCTCTGAACGATTAATAAAAACAAATTCCACTTTATTGAAATCAATTTTAAGATTCCAAAGTTTTAAAAAAAGCAAAGCCAGGTTTTTATTACTAACCTTGTAACGACCATTCATTTGTTCAACCAGAAGTTGAGAGTCAGAACGCACTTCAACCAATAAATTCTTTATCTTGGTTTTACCCCAAAGAGATTTGATTTTTTCTAGCGCAAAAATAGCAGCTGAATATTCTGCTTCGTTATTAGTCTTAACCCCAAGTGTCTGGCCATGTTCTTTCAAGACTTTCCCTTGCTCATTGAGCAGGACAAATCCAATCGCTGCTGGACCAGGATTCCCACGCGCCCCACCATCAATATAAGCAATTATTTTATCCATAAAGCTTTTGATAACTTTTTAATAAGCATATTCTCAATTTTTGCAGATCCTCATTCTTGACCTCAAATCCAGCTGCGGGAGGGTGCCCCCCATAATTAACTAAGTGCTGAGAACATTCATGCATTAAGGCAACGCAGTCAACCCCTTCCGGAGCACGAGCTGAGCCGTGACTAGAGTCTTTGCCTTGCGAATAAACGAAAGCTGGTCTTTTGTATAAATCAACTAATCTAACAGCCACAGATGCCACTAAGCGACGAGGCCAATCCTTGTCTCCAATAAAAATTAATTCTGAAATATTTTCCTCACTTAGTCTTTGTTTGGCCTCTTCTGTTATCTCTTTTTTTAGAAACATACTTTCTTGCAATCTTTTCTCTAATAAATTAACTATTTTCAGAATCTTCGAAGGATTATTCTCTGTTAAGAGAAGAAAAGACTCAGCCTTTCTCTGGATATTAACCTGACTAGCATTCAACATCCCATTAATTCGATTAACTGCCTCACGCAAAGTTACATCTTCCTGAAGATAATGATCCAAACAAAAACGCAAGGCGGGACGAGTAGTTGTCTCTAAAAAATAAAACATTCGGTTAACCAGCTTAGCGTTTTCTTGATCTAACGGCATCATATCAGCAAGAGTAGCAATTCCCGCTAACTCTGTGAATCCTTGATCAAAGAACTCAAAATCAACATCTTCTTTAAGCAACCAGGCGCTAAAATAATAGCAAAGCCCAGCAGCGGCAAAGTGCTTAAAGGGATAGTCGTCGCTTAACTGCTTAGGATTGATAATGAATTTTGCCACGGGCAAAGAACCTAAAGGAGGTTCGTGATGATCAATAATAATTACCTGAAAACCATCAGCCTGGGCTTTTTTAACCGTGTCTCGATCGCTAATACCCAAATCAACCAAAATAATTATTCCATCAGATGAATTTAAGAAATCTAATGCTTGAAGAGTGAAACCATGCCCTTCTTTTTTCTTTTGACAAAAAAAACTTTTCACTCTTGAGAAGCCAAGCCTTTCAAGGGATTCTTGAATAATAATTACTGAGGTCACGCCATCAACGTCGTCATCTCCGTAAATGAATATATTTTTGTCTCTTGGTGATTGGCGAATGAAATCAGCCGCTTCGACCATATTCTTAATCGGCAATAAATCCATATTAACCAATCAGTTTATTTCTTAACAAGGCTTCCAATGAAGATAATTTTTGACCAGCGGCCAATTGCATCATTGTTTCTCCTCCTTCTGAGACATGAGAAAATTTATCTAACAAGCCTATCTTCTTAAGGAAAAAGGTTGTTTCTTTTCCTCCAACGACTGAATATAGGCCCTCATTTTGAGCAATCCTTTCAGCGATAGCTTGAGTTCCTTTACTAAATTCCGGCCAAGTATAAAGACCAAGCGGCCCCCTCCAAACCAATGCTTTGGATTGATCAATAATTCCTTGAAACAAACGAATTGTTTCTGGTCCAATATCATAAATGTCATCTTCCTTTCTCACTTCTCCGGGGGCAAATATGCGACTATAAGAATCGTCTAGATTTTTAGATCCAGTAACAACATCAATGGGGAGATGTAACCTAGTGTCTGTCAAATCTATTTGATTAATCAGCCGAACAATTTTATTATTTGGCCATTCTTTTCCAGGAGAAATTCCTCTTACTCGAAAAATAGCTTCTGCAATTTTTCCACTAACTAAAATATGATCCGCTTTTTTTAGAAAACTTAATAATAATTTTGAAGATTCTAAAATTTTATCTCCGCCTAAAATTACAGTCGTTGGATGATTATTTAAAGCTACAATTGCCTCCCTCTCTTTCATCAAATTAAAACCACCGGCGCTCTCCAAGAAATCAGGCAAAAGAACTAGAGAGGCATGATTTAGGTAACTAGACCCAAAGGCTTCGTTCACATAAAAATCAGCTAAACGAGAAAGCGCCTGGGCTAAAACAGATTCCCCCTCTTTCTCTTCTGGATAAATAGCCAAATTTTCAAGAAGCACAATTTGATTTTGATCAAAACAGTTCTTAATCCTATCAGAAAATGATTTTTCAAATATTGACTGAGCCAAAAAAGGAATGCTCTGACCAGTCATCTCCTCTAATTCATCAAGCCAGGGCAAAAAGCTTGAATCATTTTCAGTTGTTCCAATGAGTAAGAGAAATGCTTTTTGGCTTAACAGATAATCGATCGTTTGGCGATAAGAGTAAGGTGATGAGTCGAAATTAATCTGCAACAACACTCTTTTCTCCTTTAAATCTAATTTATCAACAGAATTAATCATCTAAATTAACTATTTGATTAGGTTTAATAATCTTTGGTCCGCTCTTTTGACGATGACCCCTATTAATTATTTTTTGAAGCACGGCTTTGTATCCTTGCTTTGAAGCCTCTGCATCCTCCATCCCTTGATCTTCAGCAATTTTCTTAAGACATGTCTTGCAATAATAAAGTCTATCTGGAACTGGTTTAAAAGGAAGTTTAAATTCTTTTCCGCAACTACTACAAACCGCATCGTGCAAGGTTGACCCTTTTGAAGGAGCAACAACTTCTATTTCTGACATCCAGCGGTTAATCTTATCTTCAACTTTTTGACGCGATGTTCCATAACGTTCTCGCGACATGGCAATAATTTTATCACGATGGCTATGAATTAGCATCGAACGCGGAGGAAGTGTTTGAGCAGAAAATGTACGGTTAGCCAATCCATCAATCATTAATTTAATATAAATATTATACTTATCTAAATTAACTAAATTCAATGCTTCAAAATCTGGCGCGAATTCTTTTTCAAGGTATTCAGCATCCTCTGCCCCCACCCTGAAACAAGCCAATGTTCCAACGTTTCCGAAAACAGCATCTCTAATTGATTCTTCCATTTGAGTAACATATTGATGAGTGATTATTAAGTTGAGACGATATTTTCGTGCTTCTGAAAATATATTGGTAAAAGATTTTGTAGCAAAATTTTGAAATTCATCAACATATAGATAAAAATCTCGTCGATCGGGCTCAGGAGTATCAACTCGCGACATTGCCGCAATTTGAAGCTTAGTAACAATAAGCGCTCCCAGTAAACTTGACGCATCTTCCCCTACTTTTCCTTTAGACAAGTTTACTAATAGTATCTTCCCCTGATCCATCGCTTGCCGGATATCAATTGATGTTTTGACTTGGCCAATGATACCCCTAATTAAGGGAGCCGAAATAAGCTGACCTATTTTATTTTGGATAGCAGCCGTTGCTTCTGTTTCGTACCTCTCATTATAACGAGAAAATTCTTTCGTCCAAAAAGATTTTACCACCGGATCATTTACTTTTTGAATTATTTTTTCTCGATAAGCCGCATCAGATAATAATCGATTAACTCCCAATAGAGTCGTTCCAGGATGTTCAAGCAGAGCCAATATAGCGTAATTAAGAATATACTCCATTCGCGCACTCCAGACATCTGGCCACATCTTTTTAAACGTCCCCATTAAACCACTGGCGACTAAGTGCCTTAATTCCGATGGAACCTTTTCCATGACATTGAAAGCAACCGGATAATCAATATCTGACGGATTGATATAAATAACATCATTGATTCGATGAGAGGGAACAAAATCTAACAAACTGTCAACTACTTCTCCGTGCGGATCAATAAAACCCAAGCCACGGCCACTTTCTATATCCTGAATAGCCATATTTTTAAGCAGTTCTGATTTTCCCATCCCAGTCTTTCCGACAACATAAAAATGTTGTCGGCGATCTGGTTGCTTAATGCCAAAACGTCTTTCTTGGCTTCGAAAATTTGTTGCTCCTAAGAGAGTAATGTTTTCAGCCATACTAAGTCAATCTTATCATAATTGACGATCGCTTGAAACTAAATTTATTCAACTGGCAAATTTGCTGGCGGCTCTCCCTTCTTGGCTCTGATTCGAGCCAACCCAGATGCTGGAGCCATAACTCGACTTGGAAAATGGAACAAACTGGCCAATTCTTCAGCATTGAGAATATAAGTATTTTTTGCTTCCGGATATCCCGGGACCAAACGATTTAAATAATGCCAAAAAATATCTCTCTGCTTTACGTAGAGACGCTGATCTTCAAAAGGCGGATACTTAATTGAAGTAGATTTTGGTTTAAAACTATTCAGGTTTTCGGTATTAAAACCTAAAAAGAAATTTATAGGAATTGTAACTCTTGGTTTAAAAAACACTTCTCTTTTGGCTAGATAAATAACTCTAATAAAACAATCAAAACTGGGTTTACTAGCCTTGCGATCAATCGCCTCAGCCATTTTCTTTTCAGCCTCAGGAATATCTTGTAGTGATGGCTTGGTTTTTTCTTTAACTTCGATCTCTTGGAATTCTTGTTGAAAAAAGAGAATGTCGATCACCTGCCTAAAAATAGGTTTTCTAATAAGGTCTTTCCCTCCTTCTCGTTGTAAAATTTTATCTCGTGCCTCTCGAGCACGAGTTATCCAGCCAGTTAAATCTTCGCGCGTTGGCACAGCGACAATTTGAATCCAAATCTGTTCTTCAGGCTTTAGAGTTGAAAGTCCTTCTAATAAGGAGGAAAGGGCTTCGATCTTGAATTGCTCTTTATCAGAAGAACTTTCTTCGAAAAACATTGGATATGTTTTAATGGGATAACTATCTGGCTTAATCAACTTCATGTCTGTTCCCCAGAGATTCCATTCTTTGTTTGGTAAAAGCTCTGGCACTTCTGAGGTGTATTCAACAAAATCACTGATTTCTAATTCAGGGTATTGAGCATAAATAATTGATTTTGCTGTTTCGGCATGAGCAGATGGAATCCTTAATAAAAAATGAATCTGCCCTCCCCGACCAACTATCTCAAGAGAAAAATGAAGCATTTGCTTTCCGTCTAGCCATTGCTCTCGAGCATTAGGATCGTCTAAGACAAACCAAAGATTATTAAACACCTGCTCCATCGCTTTGACCGGTCGGATAATCTCTTCTGAGAGTTTAATCTCTAAGAGCTTATACTTTCCTTTCTCTTTTAACCAAACATCCTGGATATAATTTAAATAAATACGACGCCAAAAAGGATAAACCAAAAAAGGCGGAATTAGCCACCACCAAGCTAAGAATATTTGCCAGAAAAAAATAATTACCCCGATGATCCCTCCACCTACATTAGTCAAGCCATCCATAGATTAGATTCCTTATTTTTCGACCAATCGATAGGTTTGGTCTTTTTCTCGCTCAAAATAATCACGCCGACTTAAGTTTAATAGAACGGTTGTCTTTTCGACAAACCTCTGCTTCAATACTTTTTCAATGATATCATCACGCGTAAGAGGATGTCCGCTTTCTTTCAGAATTTTGACGATTAGATCCTTGACCGTTCCTTCCTCATACCCCCACTCTCTTAAAGCATATAATCCTCTCCCAACTAAAACAAAACGCGGATCGCGAATTAATTCATTATGAACTGTTTGAGCCAATGCTCGGCGAACATTATGATGTCCATTTTTTTGCCACTGCTCATTAAATTCATTAATCAATTCCGCCACTCGCACAAAATGTTGTGGTTGTCCTGTTTCTTGTAAAACAAGATAAGCCTTGTCTCTTAGTCTTTGAGGATAAACTTCTGGCCAATCAATCAAACCATGGCTTCCCCTAATGTCTTGCTCTATGCGCTTAGATACCTCTAGGCAAGATTTTAACAATTTTTCTTCTTCCGAAAATATGTTAAATATTTCTTTTTCTTCTAAAACTTGATGACGTTTCTCAATTTCTGAAATCAGGTTTTTAACAATATTCCGAGCCAAATCAACTTTGTCTTTTTCATTTGTCCAGAAAGGATAGACTATTTCATCAGCATGCATAGAGAAAAAATCGGGTTCAAGAACAAGGAAGAAAATCAGATAAGGCCCGTCTTCTTCTGTCCTTTCTAAATCGTTTAAAATATAGTCCTCTCTTCGCAACCCGCCATGCTCGTCTAAATATTTTTTGATATCCCGTCGCAAGGCTTTTATCGCCTCCGTTTGAACGTCTCTTAACTTAGCTAAGCTCACTTCTTCAATTTGACGGATTCTTTCTCTGGTTACCGATAAATCTCGGCCGATTGAATCAAGCGTCTCTTTTTTAGCATTATTTAAACCAAAACGACGCCTCAATATATCACGAGAACGAGGTGAAAGAGTTTGAAATAAATCTGCTTGAATTTGATGATAATCTGATGTTATCATGGTTCTTTAATTTAACCATATTTAGATAAAGAGTCAAGTTGCTTTCCTTGAGAACATTATCAAAAATCGATTATTTGGGCTTAATTGGTAGTTCAATATAAAAACTTGATCCTTTATCCGGCCCGAGACTTTCTACCCAAAGTCGTCCTTTATGTTGATCAACAAATTTCCGGGCAACATATAATCCCAAACCTGTTCCAGCTGAATAGAGATTGGCGCCGGCTTGCCCACGAGAAAAACTTTGAAAAAGCTTCCCTATTTCTTTCTTATTTAAACCAACTCCAGTATCTCTTATTTCTATTAAAATATTCTCTGGCGGAGAATATTTAGCTAAAATCTTTACCCCTCCTTTTTGAGTATATTTCAGGGCATTGTCTGTAATATTTAAAACAGCTTGCCTTATTTTTTCAGCATCAATTTCAATCGAGGGTAAATCATCAGCTACTACAACTTTAAGATATAGATCTTTTTTCGCAGCTTCAGCCTCAAATTCCTTCGCGATCAAAGAAACCAGATCTTTGATAGATGTCTTTTTGTAATTTAAAACAGATTTCCCCGATTCAATGCGAGAAACATTTAATAAATCATTTGATAATTTGAGTAACCTTAAAGAAGCCTGGTGAACCTCTGCCACAATCTCTTTTGTCTGGCCAGAAAGCTCTCCAAAGTCACCCTGTACTAACATAGAAAGATATCCCCTCATTGCTGTCAAAGGAGTCCTTAATTGATGAGAGGCAATCGAAATAAATTCTGATTTAGCATGATCCAACCTCTTTAATTCCCGATTAGC